>JBIKMD010000902.1:0-3048 GCA_044359465.1 Myxococcota bacterium | reverse complement strand
GGGCCTTGAGCGCACCCTTCCCTAGCGTGGCTTCGAGTCCCGCTTCATCCGCACGCAGCGTTTTGTACTTCTCGCGAACTGGACGCAGATAGGCATTGACCGCGTCTGCAGTCGCCACCTTAAAATCACCGTAGCGTTTGCCTGCAAACTCGGCCTCGACCTCGTCTTCGCTAATGCCCTTCACGGCCGCGTAGATTTGAATGAGGTTGGCGATGCCTTCCTTGCCTTCCCCACGCTTCACTTCGCTGCCAGAGTCGGTCACCGCGGACTTGAACTTCTTCGTCGTCGGGCCCTCTTCGTCAATCACGAAGACGGTGCCGTTTTCAGCCGCGCTCGTAGACATTTTACTGTCCGGATTCTGCAAATCCATAATGCGCGCCGCCACCTTGGGAATACGATGCTCTGGCACCGTGAAGGTGTGGCCATACCGTGAATTGAAGCGCTCCGCGATCACGCGCGCCAGCTCAATATGCTGACGCTGATCGTCGCCCACGGGCACTTCTTTGGTTTGATAAAGCAGAATATCCGCGGCCTGCAGCACGGGATAAAAGAAGAGACTCGCACTGACGAGCTCTTGTTTGGCCGATTTGTCTTTGAACTGCGTCATTCGGCTCAGCTCACCGTGCGCGGTCACCGTGCTGAGCAACCAACAAAGCTCAGTGTGCTCTTTGACATCACCCTGGCGAAACAGAACGCATTTGTCTGGGTCGAGGCCAGCCGCAAGCAGCATCGCGGTGGTGTCGTAAATGTGCCGTTTTAAGTCTTCCGGTTTGTATGCGACGGTGATCGCGTGCAAATCGACGATGCAGTAGATGCCGTCGCCACGGTCTTGCCCTTCGACGTATTGGCGAATCGCGCCTAGATAGTTTCCGAGGTGTTTGCGGCCGGTAGGCTGAAGGCCACTGAAGATTCGAGTCATGATGCGCTAAGCTGTCTTCTTCTCTTCCTCGAAGATCAAGATCGGCGCTTCTTTCTTGGCGATCACTTCTTCCGTAATGCGGCATTCCTTGATGCCGGTCATGAACGGAACCTCGTACATGATGTCGAGCATAGCGTTCTCGACGATCGCCCGTAAGCCACGCGCGCCGCACTTGCGAACAATCGCCTCACGCGCAATGGCTTGAGTCGCCTTCTTGGAGAAGCTGAGTTTGACGCCTTCCATTTCGAACAAGCGCTTGTATTGACGCACCAACGCGTTTTTCGGCTGCGTCAGAATGTTGATCAAATCGTCTTCAGCCAGGTCATCGAGCGTGGCCAAAATTGGCAAACGACCCGTAAACTCCGGGATCATGCCAAACTTGAGCAGATCTTGCGGCTCGATGCTGCGATAGAGCTCGCCAAGCCGCGCAGGTTTCTTCTTGACTGGCTCTGAGCCAAAACCAAGACCGCCGCCACTCGTCCGGCGCATGAT
The DNA here is from genome assembly GCA_044359465.1 of Myxococcota bacterium. GTDB lineage: Bacteria > Myxococcota > JADLHZ01 > JADLHZ01 > JADLHZ01 > JADLHZ01. The sequence continues at coordinate 1,637 of JBIKMD010000902.1, read as the reverse complement.
TACGTCTTCAATTCCGGCAAAGCTGCCACCACAGATAAACAGAATGTTCGTGGTGTCGATGGTGATAGTTTCGCCCTGGCCGTACTTCTTTCCACCACGCTGCGGAACATTGGCGCGGGTGCCTTCAATGATCTTGAGCAGCGCCTGCTGCACGCCCTCGCCGCTCACATCACGGGTGATCGAGGGATTTTCGCCCTTGCGTGAAATCTTGTCGATTTCGTCGATGTAGACGATGCCGCGTTCGGCGCGTTCAACATTGTTGTCGGCTGCGGCAAGCAGATTTGCGACGATGTTCTCGACGTCTTCGCCCACATAACCCGCTTCAGTCAGCGAGGTGGCATCCGCAATCGTAAACGGGACATTCAAGAACTTGGCGAGCGACTGAGCCAGAAGCGTCTTGCCAGTGCCGGTTGGGCCCATCAGCAAGATGTTGGACTTCTGTATCTCGATGTCTTTCGACTTTTCGCCGCGCAGCGAATGCCCAAGCGATTGGTTGATGCGCTTGTAGTGGTTGTACACAGCCACCGAGAGCACCTTCTTGGCGTAGTCTTGGCCAATCACGTACTCGTCGAGAAAGGCTTTGATCTCGGCTGGGCGAGGCAAGCTCAGAGGGGCCTGCGTACTTTGCTGCATCGTCGCTTCTTCATCGACGATGTCGGTGCACAACTTGATGCATTCATCACAGATGTACACCGTGGGCCCCGCGATGAGTTTCTTCACTTCGCGTTGGCTCTTGGCGCAGAACGAACAGGAGAGATGACCGTAGCTAGAATCTTTTCGGCTCACTGTTTCTCCTTCAGCAGCACTTAATAGGAACGTAACCCACAATTTGCGAAGCGACAGTTTTTTATGCGCATTGGCCCTTGTTTTTCGCTTTTTTGGCCTGGGCGACACATTTCGGTTGCGTGGGCAACCCAAGTTGAACAATTGCTAGCCGAAATTTTGACGCACTTGCTCCGGGATCATAGCCTCAGGGGGGTCAAGGGAAGGAGTCGGTACAATGACGACGAAGAAAACTAAGACGGCAGTGACTACAGAGGTTCGCACGCGCGCGCGCACTGCGGACAAAGTGGCAAAGCTCCCCGGAAAACTGAGCGATGCCCAAGAAAAGGTCGTACGCATGAGACGAGGCGTCAGCATCGAAGACGAGACTCCGCTCGAGAGCAAAACACGAGATCCCGAGCTGCTTCAGAAGTTGAAAGACTTGGAAGCTGAATTGTTCATCCGAGCAGGCCTCATTGAGCCAATCTCAAAGAAGCAGCAGATCATCGATAAGCTCAAAAATCGCTGATTTAGGCTGCCGACCACCGAAGCTCGCGCCAGCGGCTTTCTGCCGCCTTGTGCTAACGTTTGTTCGAGGCCGAGTTCTCGCCCGCGGTCGTAGCTAGTGCAGCGGATAAAAATGTTTCCCCTGCATGACGATTTCAAACGGCGGATCAACCGTACGCAGGTAAAATCCAAGCTCGAACGCGAGATCCTGCCTAAACACCGTTTCATCCGTTGACGCGCTGGCGACTAGAAGCTGTTGTCCCGTGTCCTGAATCCGCAAAAACACGCTGCGTCCGCTCGGCAAACACGACACCTCACCTTTTTCATCGTAAAGTCGAATGATGTGGTCATTGAGCCACGGTCTCACG
>JBIKMD010000901.1:0-3050 GCA_044359465.1 Myxococcota bacterium | reverse complement strand
TTACTCGAGGGCGACAAGGCGGTTGGCGTGGTGCTCGGCAATGGCGACGAGCTGCGCGCCAAAACGGTCATCAGCGGCTGCGATCCAAGGCGGACCTTCCTTGGGCTCGTGGGAGAGAAGGCGCTGAGCGAAGACTTCGTCAAACAGATCAAACGCTACAAGATGCGCGGTTCGTCAGGCAAAGTGAATCTGGCGCTTGACCGCTTGCCGTCGTTCAAAGCCCTTCCTGGCGAGGGGCCGCATCTCAAGGGCGACATCACGTTCGCGCCATCGATCGACTTTTTGGAACAAGCTTACGACGATGCAAAATACGGCGCGTTCTCGCGCCGGCCGTTCATGAATATTGTCATCCCTTCACTCACGGATCCGAGCGTCGCGCCGCCCGGCAAACACGTGATGTCGATCTTCGTGCAGTATGCGCCGTATCAATTGAAAGAGGGGCCGGAGGCGTGGCCCGCGCAGCGTGAAGCGTTCGGAGACGCCGTCTGCAACATGGTGGAGGAGCTTGCGCCAGGTTTCAAAAGCTCAATCTTGCACAGACACATCCTCACCCCGTGGGACCTCGAGCACACCTATGGGCTCACAGAAGGGAACATCTTCCACGGTGAGCTTTCAGTGGAACAACTTGCGTTTTTCAGGCCTGCCGCGGGGTTCGCTCGCTATCGTACGCCCATTCGCAATCTGTGGCTGTGCGGCTCGGGTGCACATCCCGGTGGCGGCATCATGGCGGGCCCAGGGTGGTTGTGCGCGCAGACCATGCTGCAAGAAGGCGCGCTATGAGCGACGTCATTGTCATTGGCGCCGGCGTGAACGGACTTGCCTGCGCCGCCGAGCTGGCACGCGCCGGCCATGCTATCACAGTGCTAGAACAGCGCGCGGTGGTTGGAGGTCTCTGCGCAGCGCGCGATTTTGGGAGCTTCACGGTTCCCGGGGTGCGACACGACACGACTGAACTGAGGCCTGCTGCTGCCACGGCGTTGGGACTCGAGCTCGAGCGTGCACCGGTTCACGCACCAATTTACGGCGCAAGTAAAAATGGACTCATCCTACACCACGATCCGGCGCGAACGGAGCTCTCGCACAAAGACGCAACCGCTTATTCAGCGTTGAGAAAGCGACTGACGCAGCTTGGTCCTCTGCTCGATGGGCTACTCAGCGGACCCGCGCCGCGGCTTCTTCCTAGCGATCTTGGTGAAGCGTTCGATTTGGGAAAACTCGCGCTTGCGCTTCGCCTGCAAGGACGCACGGACATGCTCGAGCTTCTGCGTGTTGCCCCGATGTGCGCGGGTGACTTTCTCCGCGAGCACTTCGACAGCGAAATCCTGTCTGCCACCTTGGCTCTACCCGCTGTGCTCGGTGACTTCGTGGGTCCATGGTCCGCGGGAACCTCGGCCATGTTGCTCCTGCAACAAGCGCTCGCGGTTCCAGACCTTGTTGGAGGCCCGGCAGCCGTGGTGTCAGCACTGCAGCGTACGCTCAGCAAAGGCGGCGTGACCATACGGACGCAGACCAAGGTGGGGCGCCTCGTCATCAACAACGGCGCCTGCAACGGCGTTGTGCTCACCAGCGGAGAAACGCTGCGAGCAGACGCCGTGGTTGCCTGCTGCAGCCCTCGTACTGCCTTGCTCGCACTGTTGCCACGCGGAGCCTTGCTGCTCGCAGACAAGCAAGCGGCACAAAACATTCGCGCGCGGGCCTCGGTTGCCAAAGTGCACCTGGGACTCAGCGCTTGGCCCTTATGGAACGGCCGCTCAGAGCATTTTACGCGCGTCCGTATAGGCGCTACGCTCGACGATCTGGAACGGGCCTTCGATGCCGTGAAGTACAAGCGCGTCGCCGACAAACCCGCACTCGACATGGCACTGAGCGAAGGGCCAGGCGGCACGTGTATCCTCAGCATCATGGCGTTCGGCGTGCCCTACGAAGCAGAAGACGACAACCAGATCTTGAACAACGTACTGAACGTGCTCGAAGCCGAAGCCCCCGGCCTTCGCGGAGAAGTCCGAGCGTCAGAGGTTCTCTGCCCAAAGACGCTCGAAGCGGAGTACGGCGTCAGCGGCGGCAACCTGCATCACGTGGAACGCGCGCTCGATCAAATGCTATTCCTGCGCCCTGCCCTCCCCTTCGCGCGCAACACAACCCCCATCCCCGGCCTATTTTTGGGATCGAGCGGCACGCATGGCGGCCCCGGTCTCACACTCACACCAGGCCTGCTCGCAGCCCGGGCGGTGGGGGCCACGCTCTAAGTTTGACGATGACCAGATCGCCCGCTACCCTCAAGGATGTGGGCGAAGACGTACTTATCGAAGATTTTCGTAAGTTGATTCAGGTCACCAAGACCCTCAGCTCCTCTCTGGACATCGATGAACAGTTACCCTTCGTCATGGACGCGGCGCTTGCGCTCACCCAGGCCGATCGCTGTTTGCTCGTGTTGTTCAACAAGAAGAACGAGCTCGAGGTACGGGCGGATCGCCACCGCGATCCGAAAAAAGCGGAGTCTGAGGCTCCAACCAGTAAGAACAGCACGTACTCACGCAGCGTGATTCAAGAGGTGGTCGACAAGAACGAACCCACCTTCGTGCTCGACACCGATCTGAACCGCGGCATGAAGGAACGTGTCAGTATCGCCAACCTCAATCTGCGCACCGTCATGTGTGTACCTTTGCGATCACGCACGGGGCTCATGGGCGCGCTCTACGTGCACTCGACCAACCCCACACGTGCCTTCAACGAGCAGAAGAAAGAGATCTTCATGGCGCTCTCTGACCACGCCGCGATTGCGCTCGATAACGCGCAACTCTACGCCGCGTCGATTAGCGACCCCATGACCTCGCTCTACAACCACTCGTATTGTCTGCGCCGCCTCGAAGAGGAGATCTCGCGCGCGAATCGCTACGGGCGTTACTTGTCGTTCGTGCTGATGGACCTCGATAACTTCAAAGCGGTCAATGACACGCTGGGGCATCGCACCGGTGACAAGCTACTCGGTCAAGTTGCCGACGCGATTCGCCAAGTGGTGCGGCGTGTGGATATTCCGATTCGCTACGGTG
>JBIKMD010000053.1:0-10773 GCA_044359465.1 Myxococcota bacterium | reverse complement strand
GTCATTGGGCGGTCGTACAACGGGCGTTTGCACCTAGTGACAACGCTGACTTTGACGGGTTTTGTCGTGGTTTACATGCTGGCGACGCTGGAAAACGTCAAAACGCTTGAGTGGCTGACGCTGCCCTTGGCCTTCACTGTGGCCAACTTCGTGGAATACGTGGCGCACCGTTTTCCCATGCATCGGCCGCTGCCAGGATTAAAGCTGCTTTATAAGCGACATACGCTGAGCCACCACCACTTTTACACGCACGAGGCCATGGAGGCGGAGAGCGCGCGCGATTTTCACATGATCCTGTTTCCGCCGGCCGTGCTCGTGTTCTTTCTGATCCTGCTAGACGCGCCCATGGCGCTCGCCACGTACGCGCTCTTTGGCGCGAATGTGATGCGGTTGTTTGTGGTGATGACCGTGGGCTACTTCATGAGCTACGAGCTGCTGCACACAATCTATCATTTATCGCCCCAGCATTGGGCTGCGCGCCTACCGCTCATGCAGCGGCTGAGGCGCTTGCACCAAAGCCACCATGACCTGGCGCTCATGGGCCGCTACAACTACAACATCACTTTTCCGATGTTCGATTGGGTCTTTGGCACGCACAAGTAGACAGAATCAGACGCGCGAGCGGTCCGGAAGCGTCAGGACTTCTGCGCCGCTTTCATCAATATAGATGGTGTGCTCGAACTGGGCGCTGCGTTTGCCGTCGGCAGTGACAACTGTCCAGCCATCGTCCCATTCGCGTACGTCTTCGGTTCCCAAGTTGAGCATGGGCTCAATGGTGAAGACCATGCCTGGCTGGATGATGTGCGACGCATCCGGGTCATCCCAGTGCGGTACGTAGATTGGGGCGTGAAAAGTCTCGCCAATCCCGTGGCCCGCATACTTTCGCACCACACCAAAACCGTAACGGTGCGCATGATCCGCAATCGCTTTACCAATCTCGCGGAAACGCCGTCCGGGTTTGGCTGCTGCGATGCCGAGCTCTAGGCATTCTTTGGTGACACGAATGAGCTTTTTGGAAAGCTCGTCCACCTGCCCGCACTCGAAGGTCGCGTTGGTATCGCCGTGCATTCCATGTAGGAAAATTGTTACATCTAGGTTGACGATGTCGCCATCCTGCAGCGCGCGGTCGTCAGGGATGCCGTGGCACACCACCTCATTGATGCTGGTGCAGAGCGACTTGGGAAAACCATGGTAATTCAACGTGCTCGGGAAGCCGCCGAGCTTGATGTAGGCGTTGTGGGTGGCCTCGTCGATAGCGTCTGTGGTGATCCCCGGTTTGACGAGCTTTCCCATGTCTTCGAGCACAATCGCCGCTGCCGCGCAGGCCTTACGCATGCGAGCGAGCTGCTCTTTGTTCATGGGACCAGGCATCGGACGCGGGGTGGGGCGTCCGCTAAGCGCATAGTCCGGACGCGCAATATCGCCGGGCACCGTGCGCATGGGGCTGACCCGACCAGGTGAAATGGGCGCCGACTGCGCCACCGGTCCTAACGAACGTTGCTGCTCGTCGCGTCCGCGATGGCATTTTTTGTACTTCTGACCGCTCCCACACCAGCATTGGTCGTTTGCGCCTGGCTGGGCTTGCGCGGTGTTCGTCTTCATCTACCTACAGGTTAAGAGGAACCCGCATTCCTCGCAACACTTCTCGGACACTTGTTGCAGGCGGGACCCGATCAGACGTTAAAGTAAAATCCATGCAGGTGACGGCAGGCGAGAGACTGATCATTGTGGGCGATGTGCACGGGTGCATCGACGAGCTCGACGCGCTGCTGAGGCTGGTGGGGCACTCGGCAAAGTCCGACCATTTGCTGCTGGTTGGGGACCTTGTAGCCAAAGGCCCTGATTCAGAGGCGGTGGTTACGCTGGCACGCAAGCTGAACGCTGGCGGCGTGCGCGGCAACCACGATCAACGCATGCTCGACTACCGCCGCATGCAAAAGAAGAGTGAGCCGCTGCCGGAGCTCAAGCCGCAGCACCAACAAGTGCTCGAGACCCTGTCTGACAAATCGTACGCGTACCTAGAGTCTTTGCCCTACTGGCACCGCATTCCCGCATACAATTTGATTGCTGTGCATGCGGGCATTGTTCCCACGCTCCCGCTCGAGGAGCAGCATCCACGAGACGTCGTGACCATGCGCTCGCTCAAGCCTGATGGCACGGCATCGTCGCGGATGAACCAAGGTGTGCCGTGGGCAACGAAGTGGAAAGGCCCTGAGCTCGTGGTGTTTGGTCATGATGCCGTGCGCGGGTTGCAGCAGCATCCATTTGCGCTCGGTCTAGATACCGGTTGCTGCTACGGACGTGAGCTCACGGCCTATCTGCTGCCAGAAAAGAAGCTCGTGAGCGTGCCTGCCAAACGCTGTTACTCGTCTCCAAGAAATGGCTCCTGAGATCGAAGCCGTCTGGTAAATTGTAGGCGTGGAACCCTTGATCAAATGGCTGGTGCGCAAATTCATCCGCATGGTGGGGTGGGGCTTCGTCATGATGACCTTTGCGTGCACGGCTGCGCTCATTGCAGACCTTAGGAATGACGGCCCGAACATAAAGGGTGGCGTCATCGCGACCACCTTCTTCGCTGTCGGATCGGTTGCCCTCATGCGCGCGGGCTATCGTAAGCGAAAGCGCGACGAACACGCGCTCGCTCCCGAGCCTGCAGCCATCGCCGCGCTATCCCCTGAGAAGCGAATTCAAGATGATGTGGTGGTGTGCGCAGAGATGCATGGCTGGCGGCTCACCATCACAGATGTCGCTACGGACTTAAACTTAGGCTTTGGCGACGCGCGAGATGCGCTCGAAGCGTTAGTGAAGTCGGGTGCTTGCACGAGCGAAACCATAGAGGGACGTGTGGTTTATGATTTTACGGCCTACCAAAAACGCGCTGCGACGCGTGGCAGTGTGCGAGCCGGGTTCTAGCGGGTTTCCACCGGCGCGCTCGCTGGAGCGGCGGCGCGTTCTTGGAGCTGACCTGGCTCCACGGGCGTGCGGCCGCCAAATTGGTAAAACACGCCAACTGTAAACTGCAGGTTGCCAAAGATGCCCGGTCCACTCGCGGCAGGATTGATGCCTCGATAGAACACGCCGCGAAATTCGAAACGCACACCCAGATCGCGCCAAAGCGCCACCTTCATGCCGGCCTGCAAGCTCGCAGAGAAGTGCGTCACCGGTCTTAGGCTCGACGCAAACACCATGAAACCCACGCCGCCGCCGGCATAGGGCATCAAACGGATGCGGCTCTTGAACGGGGCAAAGGGAAAGCTGAAAATCCCATCGCCGCCGTGCGCCAGATCAATCGCTACATCTAAGTGAGGGTTGATGACGGCGACGTCTGCCGGCGCTGAGGGCGGGCTCACCGTTGCGGTTGGAGCAATGCCAAGACCCAATTCGATCGCGATTGGTCTAATCACGCGAAAGCCAAAACGCGGCTCGATCAAGAAGGCGTTGTACAGCAATTGATCATCACCGGGTGTGCGAAAGATCTGCGTACCAAGCTGCAGTGACGCTTCCATTGCGAACTGCCTGTGTTTGCCTTCCGCCTCTGGCGGGATGGGCGCGAGGAATGGGTCACCCAATAAGACGCTCATTGCGGTGACGAGTAGCCCGGTCATGGTCTCGTATTCCCTTCTTGTTTGGTACTGGTTTTGATTCTTTTAAGGTGAGGTTTGACGGTAGACGCCCACTGGGAAGCCAAGTCGGCCGGCAGACAAGTAGAGGAAGCTCGTGCCGCCAGTGATGACAGAAATCGCGCTGTAGATCTGTTGAAGGTTGGTGGGGTCACCAAAGCCGGTGCCACCAATTTGCGCCCAGCCGCTATTTTCGCCAGTGGGATTCGTATTGTTCGTACGCCACACTTGAATGCCGAGTGGTCCGTCGAAGCCCACGTAGAGATAACCGCCGTTCACCATGAGCATGCTGATGGTACGGTTCGCCGGAAGTCCGCCGGTGTTGAAATCGAAGTAGCCATCGCCAAGGAGCGAACCGCCACCGTCGACGGGCACCCAGTCGCCTGCGTCGCAATCGAGGTCTGCGCCGGGCACGCACTTCCAGAGTTGTGCACGTCGCGACAAGAAGCGACTACCAGCGGCGAGTGATTCGTTGTGACAGCCCGCGTAGGATCCGGTGTGGTCCGCGGCCCACGAACCAGGGCGGTCGCCGTCGTAGCGCTGACCCGCGGTGCCCGCAGAGCCCGTAGCGTCGTAGCCATTCACGCGGCAGACGTTGCGGGCCATGTATAAGTTGCCGCCAAAGGGCACGAACGCGGGTACGGCTTTATCGCCCGGATCAAGGTCATAGGTTTTTTGCAATTCGAGCGACCAGTGCGCCCCCGAGGGGCCGCTCGCCCAATTGGCGTTTGAGGGAGTGACGTTGGTCCAAATGGCGTTGCAGCCATTGAGTGCCTCGGCGCATTGACCTGGATTGTTGTTCGCCGAGCGGATCACTGCGCCATCGCGATTCGTTTGTGGGTGCCCACCATTCGCTGCGTAGATTTGCGCATTAAATGCGATCTCCGCCTCGACACCCACGTAGTGCGCGCCATTCCCCTGCGCCGGCACGCTGCCGTCATTGAAGCGACCAAAACGTTCCATGGCATGGATGTTCAAACGAATCCCTTGGGCTCCCGTGTTGCAATTGGCCGCCGTGCCGCAGTTGTTTGCGTCGCCAGGATCACCAGCATTGAAGGAGATCTTGTTGAAGTCCGGCCGGCGCTGCGGGCCGCGCGCGAAGCCGACGAACAAACGGTTGCCGGTGCCGAGCAGGGTCTCCATGGCGTTGGTGTTGCCGCCAACGTCGTTGTTCATGTCGACGTAGAAGAAGTTGAGCAGTGTGTCCGTGTCGTTCGTGAAGTAAGCGTAGTCAAAGTCGTTGGTTGTTTGTGTGCGCGCGCCGCCTGCGAACAAGCGAGGCCCGTTGAGGTCGACGACGTTAAAGACTCCGCGACCGTTTTCGTTGTCTGGGCCGCATGCTGTAAGGCGTGCTGCAGTGTTTTCCGTACACGCAGCAACTGAAAGTGCGGCATTCGCTGCATGGCCAAAGGTCGAATAGGTCACTGGCGCAGACGTATTACGACTCGTGTTGCCAATGGTGTCTCGGTTGATTGCGAAGTCTAGCGCCGTCGGGAGCGCTGCGTTGTATTCGAAACGTGTTGCGCGATCGCCAAGTACGTTCGGACCGATGTAAACCTTGGACTGGAAGTCCGAAAGGTTACCAAAGTCAGAGCCGTCGCCGAAGGGGTCGAAGATGATGGGACCACCAGCGAAGGTGACGACAGGAGGTCCGCAGCCAAGGAACGCAGCGCGATCACGCGGCTGCGCTTGTAAGACCTCGGTGAGCGAAATGTCTTGAATGGCGTTCGCCGTAGGCGCGTCATCGAAGCCGTCGCCGTCCGTGCCGTTCGAACCAATGAGGTTGTACGACGCGCCACGTTGGCTCGTGCTGTGGGTAATCTGAATGGTATCCGCTGTGATGGCATTGGCCGTCAGGATGGTGCCGAGCGAAGGCGTGAACTTGTAACGCGTCACATCGTTGGCGCGGCCCACAGTGCCCGTGACGCCAGTCAGAACGGGCTTGTTGAAGATGAGGTTGACCGTGTTCACGTCTACGCAGGCTGCACTCACAACACGCAAGAGCTCATTCCCAAGGAAGTTGCCGAACTTTGGATCGACAATTGGGAGGCTATCATTCTGATCGATCACGCTGTTCGCCACCGTGAGGCGATAGGTCGTCGTGGAGCACTGCGCGGCGGTGGTTGTCAGCTCGAAGACCGTTGGTGAGACGACAGTCACTGTGCCTGTGAGCGCAATCGTGTCCGAGCCTGTACCGGCGCACCCGGTCTCTACGGGATCTTCGATCAAGGCATAGTTGGCGAGCGCTGCGGCACCCGTTGCGCCGGTCCCCGTGTTCATCGCCTCCGAAAAGGTGATGCGGATCTTTGTCGCGGTGTAGGCGGTCACGAGCTGTACGAACGGAGACACCTGGCCCGTGATTGGACGCGGCGTCGTGGCCATGGCGTTGCCCACGTTGTCATAGAACGTCGTTGCCGTGGCGGCAGCAAGCGTGTCCAGCGTGAGGTCCGTGCCGAGCAGCGCAGCGTTGAGCGTGGCGACGACAATGTTGTCTGCGCACGCGCTGTTGTCGCTCAAACTGAGGAGTGCTGACGCCCCACCAGCTCCGCCATTCGTATAGGCGAAATTCGTTGCGGCGATGGTTCCGCTACAACCGGTCGCCGCGTTTGTGTCGACAGGCTCGCTGAAGGTGATGGTGAGCGGCGTGGTGCCGGTGATGCCTGCAGCGATGACAATGATGGGAGGCGCCGCGTCTGTTTCTGCGACTGACGCTGACCCCACATCGGCTGCGGACTGCGTGTTGCAGGTTGCTGCAGTCGTGTACAGGTAACAGAGTCCGCCCGCGCTTTCGCGCAGCGCGCTGTCCGCCGCTGTGACATCTGGAGTGGCTCCCGTGTCGTAGCCCGCGGAGATCTCGTCGAACGCCAAGAAGATCACGGCATCATCGTCAATGCCGTCGCCAATGCTGTTGCGCGTGTCGAGGCGAACGTTGGTACGACCCGCAAGCCCCCACACTGTAGTCACCGGGTGTAGCTTGTCGTTTGGCGTGCCGGTGGCGTCGTAGCCATCGAACGTGGCGTCACTGACGGCCTTGTTGAAGGTGAGCCGCACGTGGTCGATGCGGCCATTGCTGTCTGTATCCAGATACGCAGCGGACGACAGTGTGGGGCCTGCGCGATCATTGTCTACGATTGTGAAGGTGTGGGTGGTGTTGGTTCCAATGGTGGAATTGGTTGCAGTGCCAGCCGTCAACGTGACGATGATGGTCTCATCCACTTCTTGGAAGAGATCGTTGACGATAGAGACGCTGAGGTTCGTGGTCGTTGAGCCAGCAGGGATCGTCGCTGTGCCGGCCGCAAGTGTGTAGTCTGCGCCAGCCCCGGAAGCTGTGCCGCCCGTGACGCTGTAGTTGACGGTGACTGCGAAGCTAGACGCAGCGGACAACGAGACCTCAATGTTGGCTGGTGTGGTGGCCTCGTTGCCACTCGAGCCCGTGAGTGTGAACGCCACAGTGGGGGTGGCGTCATTGTCGTTGATGGTCGCGATTCCAGGGTTAGTACCCGTCAGCGTCGCGCCGCCCGTTGGGTTCGACAGCAGCGCGCCAAAGGTTTCGCTGGCGGCTTCGTCGAACAGGTCATCGTTAATGGGAACGCTGAAGGTTTGTGTTGTTCCCGCCGCGCTCGGCGCAAAGCTCAGCGTGCCACTACGGGTGGTGTAGTCGCCCGGCTGCACTGCGGTTCCGTTTTGTGTCGCATAATCGACGGTGAGTGCTTGTTCGGAGCCGATTGAGCGCGTGACAGTGAAAACCACACTGCCGGCATTCTCGTTGACCGCCGCGGGACTGTCGATCGCGAAGGTGACGGCATCATCGTCAACGATCGTGCCCACCGCTGAGGCATCCGTGATTGCGGCGGCGTTCGAAGCATTCTGAACCAAGACCGAGAAGCTCTCTGTCGCTTCATTCACGTTGTTGTTGACGAGGTTGATCGTGACTGGAACCGTCGTTGTACCCGCGGGGAAGCTAAGTGTGGTGACCGCGAGTGCGGTAAAGTCGTTCCCGGCTGTTGCTGTACCGTTTGCAGTCAGCGCTTCAATGGTGAAGGCACGTCCGGCTACAGCAGAGAGCACGACGTTGAACGACACCGTTGCGCCCACCGCTTCCGTGATGCTCGCAACGGGATCGTCAATGCGGAAGCTCGGCGTGGCATCTTCGTCCGTAATGGTTCCGACAGCGCTGCCGTTCGTGACGCTCACTGAGACGCTAGTGCTTGGTGCTGGAGCCGACAGCGCCACGTTGAAGGTCTCGTCGAGCGCGTCTTGAAGAATGGGCACGTTGATCGTGCGCAACGTTTGCCCTGGTGTGAAAGTGAGCGTGGTTGTCGCTATCGCGGTGTAGTCAGCCCCGGAGTCGGCGGTTCCGTTGCTCGTTTGGTAGTCGACCGTCACTGTTTGTTCGCTGGCCACAGAGAGGCTCACGTTGAAGCCGAGCGTCGTGTTGGCTTCTGTGATGGCAGTCGGCGTGGCGATCGAAACTACAATTGGGTCGTCGTCTGTGATCGTCGCAACGCCATCCGAGCCAACACTTGCGCCTCCCGTGGCATTCGAAAGGCGCGCGGCAAAAGTCTGCGTTGCCTCGTTGATGGTGTCGCTGAGGAGGGTGACATTGAAAGTACGCGTCGTTTGCGCGGGTGCGAAGCTGAGGGTGCCACTCGCTGCATTGTAGTCGCCAGCGGCCACAGTCGCGGTGCCGTCGAGTGTGTTGTAGTCGACACTGAGCGTTTGTTCGCTCGCGTTCGTCCTTGTGACGGTGAAGGTGATGACCCCTGCGCTTTCGCTCGCAATCGGACTATTGATGGTAAAGCCGACCGCATCGTCGTTGGTAATGGTGCCAACACCGGTTGCGTCAGTGATGACGGCACCGCTTGAGGCGCTCGTGAGGTTCAGATCGAAGCTCTCCGTGGCTTCATTGACCGTGTCGCTCGTGAGCGAAACGACGATGTTCGCTGTAGTAGCACCAACGGCGAAGGTCGCTGTGCCAGCCGTCAAGGTGTAGTCGCTCCCCGCGAGCGCAGTGTTGTTCGCGGTGGTGTAGTTGACCGTGAAGGCGCGACCCGCTGGTGCAGACATGGTGACGGTGAAGGTGATGCTTGCGCCAGTCGCCTCGAGCACGCTCGCCGGATCGTTCACCGAGAAGGTCGGTGTGGCATCGTCGTCTATGATCGTCGCTGTTGCGGTTGCGCCAGAGAGCACCGCACCTGATTCGCCAGACAGCGTGACGAGGAACGTCTCATCGTCTTCATCGAGCAGATCCTGGAGCAACGGAACGAACACTTGCTGGACGACCTGCGAGGACAAGAACACGGCAGTGCCAGATGCGCTCACATAGTCCGCTGCTCCCGCAGTGAGTGCGGAGGTGGCAAAATTCACTGACGCTACGCCCAGCGGCGACCCGTTTCTAACAATGGTCAGTCCGAGCTGAGCATTGTTTTCAGCTGCACTGTCATCGAGAACGCTGAGCGAGGGTGCTGTGTTGTCGTCGTCTGCCAGGTACACAATCGCTTGGCTGTCGCTGATGGTCGCATTTACGGGTGCGGACAAATTGAGGAAGAAGCGCTCCAGACTTTCGCTGGTGAGATCCTGGTTGATTGTGACTGTGATGGTCTTGGTCACATCTGCGATGGCAAAGTTGAGCGTGCCGCTCGCCCCCGTGTAGTCACCTGGTGCGACGGCAGTGTCGTTGGCGGTGAGAAACGCTACTGAAGCGGCGAGTGAGGTGGCGCCTGAGCGTACGACGGTCAGTGTTGCGGTGCCTGCTGCCTCACTCACAACGACGTCATCGACGCTAAAGGTGGGAGGGCCCTCGTCATCAACGATGGTGATCTGTGCGGTGCCGCTCATGATCAAGGCGTTCGTTGGCGCAGAGAGCGTGACGAAGAAGGTTTCGTTTCCTTCGAACACGGCATCACTCGTGAGTGATAGCGGGATCGTAGCGGTGGTTTGCCCGGGCGAGAAGCTGAGGGTGCCAGAGGCCAAAGTGTAATCGGCGCTCGTGGCCGAGCCGTTCGTGGCTGCAAAGTTGACGCTCACTGTTTTGCCGCTTTGAGACGAGAGGGAAACAGTCAGTGTGGCGCTTCCGCTGCTTTCGCCAATGAAGGCATCGGCAATTGCCAAAGTCGGAAGCGGATCGTCGTCGAGAATGGTGACCACGCCGCTTGCGCCAGCAGGACTGAGAACATCAACCGTTAAGGTCTCGTTGTTCTCGTTGCTGGTGTCGCTGATGATTGGCACCCAGACAGTTTGGGTGATCGCGCCAGCTACAAAAGCTGCGCTGCCACTCGTGCTCGTAAAGTCCGAGGGCGTTGCTGCCGTGACGGCCGTGGTACCAAACGAGACGCTAGCTGCGCTGGTATTGTCGCCGCTGCGAACAATGAAGACAGGCGCGAGTCCCGCCGCTTCTGTCACACTGGTGGCGCTAGCGGCAAAACTCGTCGGTCCATCGTTATCTACAATGGTGCCAAGACCTTGGTTGTCAGCAAGCGTGGCGCCTCCGGTGGCAGCAGAGAGATCGACGAAAAATGTTTCGTTCGTTTCAATCGTTAAATCATTCGTGATGGCGACAGACACCGTACGCGCGATTTGCCCTGAGGCGAAGGCGAGTGCTGTGTGTGGTAGCGCCGTGTAGTCGGTGCCGGAAGTTGCAGTGCCGGCGCTCGTTGCACAGGACACACTTTGCGCGGAGGTGTTTGCGCCTGAGCGAATGACAGTGAAAACCGCGGGTCCTCCATTTTCTGCAACCAGTACATCGTCAATCGAGAAGCTCGCCGTCGTAGCATCGTCGTCGACGATGGTGACCTGCGCCGTACCGCTGCCAATGGCGGCGTTCACCGGTGCGCTCAAGATGACGAAGAAGGTTTCGTTTGCTTCAACTGTAGTGTCGCTGCCAATGTTGACTGTGATGGTTTGGCTCAGAGCGCCCGCTGGAAAATTCAGCGTGCCGCTCGTGGTGGTGTAGTCGCTACCAGCGCTCGCGGTACCAGAGGCAGTCACGTAGCTTACGGAAACAGGAAGACCACTGGCCGCGGACAACGTGACATTGAGACTGACGCTGCCCGCTGCCTCGCCAACGATTGTGTTGCTAACGGACACAAAGGGCGGCGCGTCGTCGTCTACAATGGTGACGACGGCTTGTGAGGTCGTCAGCGCCGCACCACTC
>JBIKMD010000052.1:0-10777 GCA_044359465.1 Myxococcota bacterium | reverse complement strand
CAATGTGGTTGCTGACTGTTCCAGTGCTGCGCCATGCTCGAGAAGCTCGGTGAGACTCGAATCACATGCTAGCAGCACTTCGCATGTCACCGACGGTGCGCGTGCGATTGCGACCGCCAAGCTTTCGAACGTGCGTTCGATGTGCCTCGCATCCGCCAGTCGTGTGCGCACCACGATACTGACGCCTGGCTTGCTGCCTAGCTCTCGCGCATCGTGGCACGTCGCCAGAAGCGGCGCATGCGCACGGGGCGCCCCCAGAGTCATGGGACCATTGACCGTAGGTATGCTAAAGTCAGCGAGTTTCGTTCGCGCCCAAATCGCGAGCGTACTAGCGGCGGAGATGTGTGCTGGTGCAAGTGTGCTTGCGCTCGCTGACTTTCGTACGCAGCACAAACGAGGATCTACCGCGAGCGAAAGTCCTTCGGTCAAACACATGACCGAGAGCTCCGTCGTGTCACCTGGCGCCGTGTCGATAGATGGCAGGCGGATGTTTTTGGCGCGTAGTGCGGCCAAATTCAAAAGCACCACGTTGCCGTCTAGCCCCACTGCTGCGCGCGGCCCTTGGGATCGATTTGGGCCACCGCTTGAGTCCCAGAGGAAGCGGTACAGTTCGTGACCATCCCACCGGACACCGGCGTTCCCGCACGCGCCCCATGCCGGGAGCTCACGGTCTAGTGCTGCCACGCAAGCACGGACCGAGGCAGCGAAGTCTTCTGGAAACGAGACGTCGGACAAGCAGAGCACTGCAAACTCTTCGCTCGAGTCACACACTAAACCGTTGACCACCGACGCGTACGAAGGCGCGCCCAGCATTGGCTGCAGCGCAAAACCTGGTGGAGACTGCGCCAGGAAGGCGTCGCGCGCCTTTTCGTCAGAGCACACTACAACCAGCGGGATCTCGCTCGAGCGTGTACGAGAACCATAAACCTTTGCGGTCGGAAACAAGCGAAACGTTTGCGCTATGTCCCTGATGGTTTTGTCTACGACTTCATCGCAGTAGTGCGCCCAGAACTCGTTCGGCTCACACCTCGGGTCTTGCGGCTCAAACACCCGCCAGCCGTGACGACGAAACAACGCTGCCGCGTCCCGGTTCGTGTCTGAAATGTAAGTGTGGAGTCGTTCAGCATGCTCCATGTCGAAATCTGGAGGCTGAATCGTGCGAGGCGAGTATAGCATCACGCCCTTGCGCTCGACGTGTGCAAGCCGCTCCGCGAGTGCGTGCCAGCGCGCTTTCATTGTGTGAGCGTCGACGCGGTGGCTGGATGGGAAAAACAGACCCAACGGATCTGTAGAGCAAGGATACGGCTCTCCATTTGGCTGACGTGCTGTCGTCTGCGGGCAACAAGCGTCGGCAAAGGGAGACCAAAAGAACACGTCTTCCGGCTGCAGTTCGAGCGGCGGAAACACATCAAAGTTGGTCGCTCGATTCGGATCAGTGCCCCAGCGCGCCAGAAAATCACGCCAGGTGCCTGAGGCTAGGAGCGCAGCTTTGTCGTCTGGGTGAAGGCGGATGGTTTTGCCATCGAGCAGCGTGAGGATTCCCTCTGTACGCATGTTCGTGACTGAGAGTGAAAAACCCGCGAAGTGCTCGACGAAACCGGCACGAGATAACAGGCAGTTGGCAAAAGAAATACACTTCATGCGCTGCGTTTGCCCACCGGTTCAGGCGTCATCGGCTCCTGAGAGCGCCCGCGAAGTGCGAGGTACCATCGCTCTCGCCTAACCAGCAAGTGACCCATGCTTTGCGTTTCATCGATGGAAGCGCCTCGCGGGGTTGCCGCACTCGCCAAACGCTGGCATGCCAGCGCTCCTCGTGATCGACCACGTCTTCAAACGTCAGATGGACGCCTTCTGGGATCGCATTGGCGCACCCTTGGCGCGCGCTGGTGTGTCTCCGAATGCCGTGACGCTCACGAGCGTGGTGCTCGTTTGTACGAGCGCAGCGGCGCTGGTGTGGCATCGCAGTTTTTTTGCGTTCGGGGTTTCGCTTGCGCTCTTTGAGCTGCTCGACAACATCGATGGCGCGGTAGCGCGTGTGGCGGGAAAGAGCTCGCGCGCCGGCGCGTTCCTCGATGCAACAACGGATCGGTTCAAAGAAATGGCTGCGCTGACTGCCGTTGCCTGCGTGAGTGGTGCCTACTTGCCCGCCATGCTCGCTCTCGGTGGTGGCATGAGCGTGAGTTACAATGTGGCGCGCGCCAAAGCAGAAGGTGCACAAGCGCTGCGCGGCCTTCCTCCTCTGTTCGAGCGGCTCGAGCGTGTGGCTCTATTGTGCACCGCACTGATCTTGTCGCCTTGGGTCCCGTCGCTTTGGGGCCAACCGTTCTTGGTCGTGTGCTTGTGGATTCTGGCAGTGGGTTCCATCGTCACGGCGCTGCAGCGCCTGGTCCAGGGCTACGCGGCGCTCACTTGAGCCGATTCATCCGTCTGAACCACCTGCGATTCGTTTTGTAAAACGACCTAAGCTGCTCGTAGCGTGTGTTGTGGAGCGCACGTGTGACTGGTGCGGGCGTGAAACGCGCTTCTATGTCGACAAGTGCGGGTACGGCGTCGAAGCTCGGAAGCTCACCAAGGCCAACCGCCGCAATGAACGCAGCGCCTTGTGCGACGCCAAAGCCTGGCGCCTTGGGCTTGAGCACCGTTCTGCCAAGCACGTCTGCGAGTGTCTGGCACCACAGCTCGCTCTGCGCCGCGCCCCCGCCTACACGCAGCGTATCGCCGCATGTTCCGCTCAGTGACTCTACGCCCTGCAATGCCCATTGTACGTTGTAGGCCACACCTTCGAGCACCGCGCGCACCATGTGTCCAAGGTTGTGTTCAAAAGACAGATTGACGAATCCGCCGCGTACGAAGGGATCATCAACGGGGGCATACTCGCCGTTCAGCCACGGCAAGAAGTGTAAACCAGCCGAGCCCGCGGGTGCCTGTGCGCCAAGTTGAAGCAGCGTGTCGAGATCGCGATCACCGCCTATGTGGTCGCGCAGCCACGCGAGGCAGGCGCCGCCGGTCTCTTGGTGTGCCACCACCAAATGCGACCCCGTCACAGCGCTGCAAATGGAAGCAGTGTACTTGTTTACATCGTAGCGGCGTGAGGGCACATGGGCGCTCACCCACGCGCTAGTGCCGATTGCAACCGCAAGCGCCCCCATGGCGGTTGCGCCAGTGCCAATCGCCATCGCCGCGAGATCGCCGGAACCGACGAACACTCGGGTTGCTGTGGTGAGCCCGAAGTGCTCGGCTGCGCGGCGGCTTAGGGTGCCTGCGACGTCTGTACTGGCAGCGATCTGCGGCAGCTTCGCCTTGTCTAGACCCAAGCGATTGCACAACTCGTCTGACCAGGCGAATCGACCGGGTCTGGTATCCATCAGCCACGTCGTGTTCGCACAATCATGCGAGGTCACGAAGCGCTCCGTGCAGTAGCCAATGATGAAATCTTTTACGTCGAGCGCGGCATGAGCTTTGTCCCAAAGCGCAGGCGCTTCGTGCTTGAGCCAGAGCATCTTCGCCGTGGGATCGCGGCCAGACAGACCTGGAACGCCGCCGGTGAGGCGCAGCCAGCGCCAAAGCCTGTAGAGCCCGTACCCTTGTGCGCGAGGCCAACCGGCGACCGATTCATGGCTGTAGCGCTCGGCACGCATGTCGAGCCAAATCATGGCATCGTGCAGCGGCGTTCCGCTCCCGTCCACAAGGACTGTGCCCTGCATCTGCGCGCCAAAAGAAATTGCGGCGACTTGCGGCGCTGCAATGCGTGCGGCAGCGAGGAGTGTGCGCGTGTTGACCGCAATGGCCTCTAGCCAGTCAGCAGGCTTTTGCTCTGCGTAAAGCGGCGCTGGTCGAAACAGCGCAATAGGGGTCTCCGCGCTGGCGACGGCAGCCCCCTTTAGCGTGGTGAGCACTGATTTCACCGCGGAGGTTCCGATATCGTGCCCAATCAGATACACTGGCGCGCTGTAACCAATGCGACAACCAGAATCCATACTCGGCGCTGAAGGAAAGCTAGGCGTGCTCCTAGTAGGCCTTGGTGCGGTCTCGACTACTTTCGTGGCAGGGTGTCTGCTCAGCCGGCGTGGGCTCAACCAGCCTACCGGTTCACTCACACAGCTTGGGCGCATCCGTTTGGGGCCGAGGCCCGCCAGGCGTAACCCCCTGATCAAGGAGTTGGTGCCGCTTGCGTCACTGGAATCGTTGGTGTTCGGCGCGTGGGATATCTTCGACGACGATGCCTACACGGCAGCGTGCCGCGCAAAGGTGCTGGCGCCGGAACATTTGGAGCCCATTCGCGAGGAGCTCGCAGCGCTGCGGCCCATGCCAGGTGTGTTCTTCCCAGAATATGTGCGACGTCTACGCGGCGAGCACATTAAACAGGGCACGAGCCGCCGCGCACTCGTTGAGGCACTCCGTGAGGACATCCGCACGTTCAAGCGCACGCACAATCTCGCTAGATGCGTCACCATTTGGTGCGGCTCAACGGAAGTCCATCGCGAGCCGTCCGCCGCGCACGCGTCACTTGAAGCGTTCGAGCGCGCAATCGATGCTGATGATCCCGCGCTGAGCCCCTCGAGTCTTTACGCCTACGCGTCGCTGCAAGAAGGCGTACCTTACGCGAACGGCGCGCCCAATCTCTCGGTAGATGCAGAAGCGCTCGTCGAGCTTGCACGCGCACGCGCGGTCCCTATTGCCGGGAAGGATTTCAAAACTGGGCAAACGCTGATGAAGACCATCATCGCACCCGGGCTCAAAGCGCGCATGCTCGGTATTTCGGGCTGGTTTTCCACGAACATTCTTGGCAACCGTGATGGCGAAGTGCTGGAAGATCCCGAGAGCTTCAAGAGCAAGGAGATCTCCAAGCTTGGTGTGCTCGAGACGATCTTGGAGCCCGAGCTCCACCCCAATCTCTATGGTGACATGCACCACCAGGTGAACATTCACTACTACCCACCGCGAGGCGATCAAAAAGAGGGCTGGGACAATCTCGATATCTTTGGTTGGCTCGGTTACCCAATGCAGATCAAAATCGACTTCTTATGCCGCGACTCGATCCTGGCGGCGCCCGTCGTGCTCGATGTGGCGTTGTTTTTGGATCTGGCCGCACGAGCCGGGTTCTCTGGCATGCAGGAGTGGCTCTCGTTCTACTTCAAAAGTCCCATGCACGCGCCCACTGTGCATGCAGAGAATGACCTGTTCATTCAATTGATGAAGCTCAAGAACATGCTGCGTTGGATGAAGGGCGAAGAGCTCATCACGCATCTGGGGCAAGAGTACTACGACTAAGCAGCTCGGCCTATGCGCGAAATAGAAGCGCTGCTGTGCGAGCGCGGCGAACACGGGCTTGCACCATTCCCTCTGGGCTGTTGACCTCTTCGAAATACCAGCGACTGGCCCGGGTCCGCGTGGCGACCCATGCGACCCATTGTCGCTGCGCTTCACCGGAATCGTAACCACTGCCAGGCGCGTGGGAAACGATGATGTCGTCATCGACATAACATGACAGCATTCGGGCTGCTGCGATGCGGCCAAGCTCTACGTCAATTCCCCAGCCAAGCGCATTCACAGACGTATCAATATGTCCAAGACGCCGCAGGATCCCAAGGCGTGCCGCAAAACAAAAGCCTTCCGCGAACATGGCTTGCCTTAGGCCGCCGACGTTCAGATGCACAGTGGAACGGAGGCCTTGAGGCTCCGCAACGCTCGGTGCGTAGATGCCAACCCGCCAGCGCGCAAACGCAGCGTGCATCTGACGAAGTAGCGCGTTCACGTCGCTGATCTTCACGTCGGAGCAGATGAAGAGCACGATACAATCGTTTGCGTAGTCGTTGGTTTGGTCGAGTGTGGCGTTGAACAAGCCGGAGTAGAACACATTCGGCAAACAGAGATCGAAGTCCTCGCGTTCGCTCTCTGTGAGCGCGCTGCCGCTATCAATCGACAGTACGCGTGCCTGCGGGTTCGCTGCTAGCGCCTGTTTGAAACGCGCTTTTAGCGCGATTGCGTCTTGCTGGAGTGCATGGTTCACGATGACGACTGCGAGCTTGACCGGATGCCGGCGCCGAGTAGCCCATTGCTTTAGTCGCGATCGCAGAGACATTCTTTCGCGCGCTAACCTACGTTGCTGCGATCGACAAGTCCGCCCAGTCAGGAACGTCGCGTCACGGGCAGGTGAGTGCTACAGCTTAGCCATGCAGTGCAGACAAATGCGCCCGGGTGACATCCCAAGGGTCATTGAGCTGACGACTTTAGCGTTTGCCTCAGAGGATGAGCGCGCCCGAATTGCCAAGGCCGTGGAGCGAGCCTACCAGACCCACAATGCCATGAAGTTGGAACATGGTTTTGTGGTTGAAGACGACGGCCTGGTAATCGCTAAGGGTCAGGTGCTCGACATGCGTGCGCGCCTTGGTGTGGTGACCCTGCGGGTTGCTGGGTTACATGCCTTGGTCACTGACCCCAGCGTCAGCGCGCGGACGCTCATGTTGCCGCTTGCGCGTTATGCACGTCGCTACATTGAGGACGCTGGTTTCGAGATCGGCATTGGTTTCACCCGGCATGAGAATGTCTTTCGTCTTTTTGGCGGCGCCACGCTGGCGGCAGAATATACGTGGGAGGTGGACGTCAGCGCGCTTGTTCGCTCACAAGCTGCTGCGGCCGCTTTTCGCGGTGCCGTGCATGAAGACATCGACCGCATCGTCGCGTTGACTAACTCAGCGAACGCATCACGGCCGTTGTCTATCGTGCGCACCGAAGCGCTTTGGCACGAGCTCGATGAGAAGCGGCGTGCAAACGAGATTTGGATTTCGGAACGTTCCTACCTTGGCTTGCGTAGCACGTACGACGCGCTCGAAGTGCGCGACATTGGCGCTGAGGATGAAGGCGCTTACGATCAAGCGTTGCACTTCCTCGCGACACTTGCGCACTCGCGCGGACTGTCGTTTTTGCGCGGCGCTTGGCCGGCAGATCATGGACTAGTGCGTGCAAGTCTTCCCGCCGGCGCGCGCACGACGCGCGTGTTGCATCATGGTTCGGGGTGTATGGGTGGACCCGTGCTGGTTGATCGATTCTTGGACGCAGTCGCGCCGGAAATCGCCAGAAGAGTCGAGACGCACTTGCCCGGGCGACAATTGCTGCTGCGCTACACCGAGGGAGCGAAAACCCACGACAGGCATTTTGGTCAGGTTGGCGCGAGCGTCTCGCTGTCGCTGAGCTGCTCGCCTGCCATGCTGCTTCAGCTCCTGGCTGGTACGGACGATCCCCTCGTTACGCTTGCAACAGATCCAAGAGCGAAAGTGGTTGCGGAAGGCGCCCCGCTGGCCGACGTGTTAGCTGCGCTCGTTCCCGCGCAGAGTCCCTACATCGCGCACGTCGATCGCTGGTGAGAGCGCTCGCGCGTCAAGCCAATCGAGGATGGCGGCATCCCTCATTGCGTCAAACTTTCGCGCGAAGAGATAGTTGCTCGCGCTGCTAGCAAGCTCCGCTTTGTCTGCGTCAGATGATGTGAAAATCGCCGGGCGCGCGTCTTTGCGATGCCAGTTGGCGTAGGTAACCTGAGGCGCAAGCACAAGCGAGGGAGTGGTCTTGGCCAGGTGCATTAGCGTGGAGTGGTAGTACAGCTCGTCTGGCACTTGCGTATGCATGTGAAACGCGTCGAGCTCTGGATGCGCTAGCAAGAAGGCGCGCACGGATGCGAGGGTTGCCCAGTCAAGTGCCCACCACTGCTGCCCGCCGTAGTGCTCCATTGGAATAGGTTGCACGCGCGGCTTTCTAATGATCGCGATCTCGCGCCTGAACGTTGCGGAGAGCAGGTAGCGGCGGTTTGCACTGTTGCGCAAAAAGCCCTTGATGATGTGCAAGGCGCCCTGTCCTCGCCAAAAATAGCGAGAGAAGAGCGGAGGAAGCAGCACGAAGTCGTGCCGTTCCGAGCTCAGATTAAAACGGTACAAATCGAGGCGCTCGTGGTGACCAGCAAAAAAGCCGGTGTCCTTCTTGGTGATCGCCTTCATCTCAATGAAGCTCCTACCTGGGCGATCTGCGAAGAATTGCAGGATCTCGCTGTTCGACCTGAGTGGATAGTCCTGTCCGCTCATCAGGATGACGGGCCCCCTGTTGCCGGCTCGAAGCACGGCGTCGATGCAGCGATTGGTGGCCTCAACGATGCTGAAGTCGGCCCATGCACATTCCACGCGGTTCTCGAGCAGCATGACGAACGACAAGCCATCCAGAGCTCGTTTGAACGCTGCAAAGTCTGCTTTTTTGTCTACGTGAATGAAAAAGCGTGCAGCGGGCTGCTCGAGGCGCCGCACTAAACGCGCCACCTGCTGCGGCGCTTTGTGCGCAAGGATGATGTAATTCAGGTACACGCCGGCGTTCTCTTGGTTTAACGCGGCTGACGCGCAGCCGCGTTGAAGGTCACCCACAAGGCCGCGATAAAGATGATGGTGATGTACACGGCGATCCCGAGCATGACGCTATCCATGCGCGCAAAGTAACCACCAGCAAGCACCATAAAGAGATAGGTGCGCTCGAGCGCGATGAACCAGATCCGCAGCCATTGCGCTAAGCTGACGCGGGCGGGCGGCTGCGCGGGAAACTCGGCGCGAGAAGAGAAGCGCTCGGCGTAGTGATCACGCAACACACGATGCGTGAGCACGAGTGTTGAGCAGGCAAGCGCTAAGGTGACGCCGCGTCCCGGTGCGAGCAACGAGGTTGAGGTTTGCGCGTCGGCGAGCAGTCCTATCGCCAAAAGGAACAGCGACCAAAAACAAATGTCCACGAATGCGTCGAGAAGACCGCCTTGCTCTGAGGTGGTGCCAGTGACCCGCGCAACGTTACCATCGAGACAATCGAAGACGTGAACAACAAATGCCAGCGCAGCGATGACCACATAGGCGTACGGGCCACCGACGAGCGCAACGGCAGGGAGTGCAAGGGCGAGCGCTGCGCAGCTCAAAGTGATGGCTCGCGCGCTAATGCCGAGCCGCACACAGAGCGGCGTGAGCCAAATGGAAAGCGGGCGATAAATGAGCGAAGAAGGCCAATCGCCTTGCAGCTCAGACCAGCGTTTCTCCGCCGAAAGCGAACGGCGTGCGTCTTCGATGGAGATGCGCGTGATGGTCACGGGGAGGCAGATGCAACGCCCACTAGGCACCCGTCAATCCGCGCGCGGTGACGGTTCAGCGCTTGAAGCCTGACTTGCGTAGCTCGAACGTGGATCCGTCGTTGCGAACCACGCGCACAAGGGGTTCTCCGGCGCCCTCGTATGGAATGACAAAACCAGACGCGCGTGTGAGGGTGGTTGGAAGCGTGGCAAACGCCTCCGCAACATCCGCGCGATCGATCTTCGGCGGAACGATCTGCGTCACAACTTCCCCTGCGACGACGACTTGCAGTGAACGAATACCAGCGGAGGAAAACACCCATCCGGTCACCGGCCGAAATGCTTCCAGATAGCCACTTTCGTCGCGTGAGCGTTTCTCCCACGCATCGCCAATGAAACTCGGATCCCAGAGTCTGTCGAGCTCAACGAGGCGTGACCAGGTTGCTGCTAGACGCGCCATGTCGGCGCCGCGCAGTGCTGTCTCGCTCGCCGTCGCTGGAACGAGCGTGAACGCTTGGGTGCGCCTGCCGCCTTGCAAATACCGTCGGTCGACGAGGAGCGTCGTTTCGTAAGGATCGTCAAAACGCAGTCCGCCTGGACGAATCGCAAACGCTTGTGCGGGTTTGTCGTTGGCTAAAAGGTCGCGCCCTACTGCCGCGCTTGGGCGATCGTCTCCAACGAGGGAGAGCAGCGTCGGAGCAACATCAACCTGACTCGCTGGCGCTGTGATGACACGGGGCGGTCCGAGCCGCGTGTCTCCGCCGCCAAGGATGGCACCGGTCCACACCATGTCATCACTCGGTAGCGGCGAGCCCTCACTCAGCTTGCGCCAGTTGCTGTGGTCACCGAGCACGAGGACTATCGTTTGCGCCCAACGCGGGCGCGCACGAAGCGCAGCAAATAAGCGACCGAGCTCCGCATCCACGTACGCCAGAGAGCGAGGATAATTCGCATCGGGGGAGCCAAGAGACTGATCGTTTTGCTGGGCGTCGTCAGCAATCTCGTACGGCATGTGGGGATGCGCGGTTTTGAAGTCGATGAAGACGGGCCCTGGCGATGACGTGGCATCATGGTGCGCGAGCCAGGCAAGTGTGTCATTCACCATGTCGCGTTCGCTCCAGTACACATCACCAGGTCGCGAGCGTAACTCGTCGTGATCACGTTTGATCCAAGCGCCTTCTTCGTTGGCGTTCGGTGCGTCCTCTACGCGGACGGTGCGGTACCCAAAGTGTGAGAGGCGCCTCGCGAAGCCATCTAGACGCACGTGTGGGTACTCAATGACAATGCGGCTGCGCTGGTGCGGAAACGCGGAATAACCGGTGGAAAGGAAACCCTCTACACTTGGAAAACCGTTGGAGATGAAGTGCGAAAAAACAACGCTTTGTGACGCCAGCGTTTCGAGCGCAGGCAAAACCAGAGCGCCTTCACGGTGTGAAATGAAACGCAGATCGGCACCTCGCAGTGACTCGATCGAAACGACTACGATGTCCGGCAAAAAAGGCGCCTTGCGAGCCGTACGTGAATGCACGAGCGGAAAAACATCGCTCAACCAACGCTCACCTGGGGCTAGCCCAACAAAGGCGCGTAACGCGGCAATCTCTTCGGCGTTCGGTGCGCTTGTGGTTTCAAAAACGTTGCGTCCGAAGATGACCTCGGGGGGTGGTTCTACTGTTTGTGGCAGAACTAAAACGATCG
>JBIKMD010000051.1:0-10780 GCA_044359465.1 Myxococcota bacterium | reverse complement strand
AATGGACGGCGTGCTTGGATTGAGCCGGGCGGCATTGCGCTCGGCGGCGACGCTTTGGGTTGGCGACAGACTGGTTGAGAACCTAAGCACCGGCCGATCGCGCCACGAAAACAACGGATGCGTCCGCTCTGGAAACGCCTGAAACGCACGCGCGTGAACCCCATCGAGGAGGACTTGGCATCCTGGGCGCGCCACAAAGCTCCGCACTCGGTGTTCAATGAGCGTCGGCAGGGCCAGCTCGCACGCCGCCTGCGGTGTGCCCGCGCGCCACAGCTCGAAGCGCAGACTTCTGCCGCTCAGCAACGACGGCGGAATGTCGGTCGGGCGAAGGTAGCGCCCGACGACCTGACCGTTGGCGTCGAAGACCATCACTGTCGCTCCTGGGGGAACCGCCAGGCGGTAGGAGAGTCGATCCACCCACGTCAACGCAGCGTGCTGTTCGCCTGGGGCTGTCGCGTAGAACACCTCGCGCGTGCGGGTCTCGGTCACTACGAATGGTCCCTGGGAGAACAGCGCGCGTTGACGTGTACCAGTCTCCGGGATGTCGATGGCGTGCGCCAGCCCGGCTGCCGGATAGCGCGCGAGGATCTCCGACGACAGCAGCCTGAGCTCAGCCTGGTCGTTGAGGCTCAGCGGGCTCGGGTTCTGGGCGCTCACGGCGTCGAGGTCAGCGAGGGAGACTTCGTTCGGATTCACGCGTTGCGCGAGCACCGCCACGCGGTGGGCGATCGTGTGAACCGAGGGCGAGAGCGAAGCAACCTGTACAGGTGCATTGCGATCTAGGGGACCTGGCGTACAGAGCGTGACGAGCTGCGGCTCCGGGAGGGCGGCCGCGTTCGGGTTTGGAAGCTGCACGGCGACGACGGTACGCATGGCGCGCCACGCTTCCGGCAAGGCTGCGCGTTCGCGAGGCAAGAGCGCCGATGCGGCAGCCGAGGTCTCGAGTGCGACGAGCTCACTAGCCTGCACATAGTGGTCGCGGTTGCCGTAGTCATCTGCCCGGGCGAGCAGCGCGGCAGCGCTCGCATCAGGCGTGAGCAGCGCGCCGTCCTGCACCCGTCGCTGCTCTGCATAGAAGCTTTGCGGATCGAGGCTGGGCGAGCCAAGGTTCGCGCCGAGAACTTCGCGAATCATGAGCGCGCTCCTTTCGGCACGGGGCGCAGTGACACGCCGCAGGTTTGAGTCGGTGGTGGGGCGATGGGGATTGCGGCAGGAGCGACCTCGAAAGAGCACGGCAGACCGTTGATGCCGACACGTCTTGCTTCGGTTCTCAGTGCTTCGATCACGCGATCTGCCCGTGTGTCGGCATCTGCGGGACCAAAGGCGAGTCTGACGCATTCTTTCATCTCGCGTGCGAGCAAAAAGAACAGCCCGTCCGGACTACGCAAGAAAAGCGGTAGCGTCAGCCCTAACATCGCGATGGTGAAAAGAATGGTGAGGATGAACGCTACTGAGATGAGAGGGATCAGCGCGAACGCCCCAAGGCGAAGGAACGGCGAGCGATCTGGAGGCGGGGCGCGCTCAATGTCGAGTAGCTCATCTTCGATTTGCTGTAGATGGCGCCGCGACAGTCCGCGCGCGGCGAAGTAGTCCTCGACATTGTCGACCCCCACGAGCTCTGAACCGCAAACGTCGCGCGTTGTGATCGCTTCAGTGTCTCTCTGATTCGAATCGTTGATTCGCGGCATGAGATCGCTTCGTTCCAAGAGGCCGTTACGATTGAGATCGAGCCCTGAAAACACGCGTGTGAGTGCCATGTGTTTGGTATCGGCCCGGGCGAAGGCTTACCCGCTTACGTTTGGGCGGATCTACCGGACAAAGTGCGAGCTCAGACTCGTGTCGTCACGAACGCGAGCGCTGCCTATAAAATACTTGTAAACATTTATGCCTGACTGTCTTTTAGAGAGACGAGCTTCGAACCGTTATTTCTGCTGGTGCACACGAGACGGCTGCCATCTGCGCTAAAGGACAGCCAAGGCGCATCTGGCATGAAGCTAATGGTGTCGAGGCCGCTGGTTAGATCCGACAGAAAACTAGAGGGTTGCTTGCGTTGGAACACCTCGGTGTCTGATCCAAGCGCTCCGCTCGCAGCGTCGAAGAGGCGAAGGTGTCCGTCACTGCTGCTCATTGCGATCATCGAATCGTCGGGACTGAACATGACCCGCGTTTCGGCCATGAGGTTCGCCGCTCGCAACCCAAGGACATCAGGTCGAGGCGAAACGTACGCCGAGAGCTTTAATGTCTGCTGCGAGGAAGCCAAATCGAAAACGCGAGCGAAGCCGTCGGCACCGCTCGTCAGAAGCCGCCTTCCGGTCGAATCGAAAGACAGGCTCGTGAGCGCAAGGCGATTTTTTGCGCCCGCTTCGTGGGCTGAGAGCGTCGTTGAGCTGCGCTGGCCTGTGGCTACGTCGTAGAAGCCGATGGTGCCATTTGCGAAGCCAATCGCTAAGGTCTTCCCGCTCGGATCGAAGGCTGCGCTCGTCGCCCGTTCTTCGGCCGCGAACTTTATCGTTTGCTGCCCTTGAAGCGAATCGAGGATGACTGAGCCGTCCTGTAAAAGCGTTAGTGCCTTCGCGCCGGCAACAACACTGATGGAGGCCGGCAATTGCCTCAACAGCTTTCCCGTCTTGATGTCGTACTCGTGAACAGGCGTGGAGGGGTGGCCGGGGTTTTCGTATGTATAGGCGGTCACGTAAAGTCGATCGCCGCGCAGGACGATGGGTCCCGTGTATTGGCTCATCGGGACTGCAGGGATTCTGAGGGTCTGAACAACTTGCCCTTGCGCATCCCGGACCACGATTGCATTGCCCTCGAAACTGGCGACCGCACCATCCGCGCTGATGGTCGCTAGACCACCGATCGAGGTCTGGCTCACCCTTGGCGCGATGCCAACGAAGCCAGTCGTTATCTTGGCGGGTTCGATGACGTAGCCCGCTTCTGGAGTTGCCTGAGCAAGTTCTTGATTGGAAAAATCGGGCTGACTGTCGTCGCGCACGCTGGAGCTGTAAAACGAGT
This sequence comes from Myxococcota bacterium, assembly GCA_044359465.1. Lineage (GTDB taxonomy): Bacteria > Myxococcota > JADLHZ01 > JADLHZ01 > JADLHZ01 > JADLHZ01. Next base: position 7,765 of record JBIKMD010000051.1, on the reverse strand, counting down.
ACGATTGAGCCACATAGTCCGCGTAGCCGGGACCGTTTCCAAGCCAGTGGCGCGCTTCACGAGCGATCGCGACTTCCGTTGGCTTGCCGTTCACTACTTTGACCGTCAAACGAGTGTCATCACCTCGGCTGGTCATTTCGTTGAAACCGCCGAAACCCGCTTTGTAAGGATCGTTCGGAAGCGAAACGTGCGTACCCTCGAAGCGAGTGGGATCAAAGGCCGATGGGCGCAACTTGATCTTCTTTCCTTCCCAGGTCGCATCATACCCTCCGCTGCCGTTGGGTTGCAGAAGGAGGTCAAACGCAGCTTGGACATGGCGCCGCACGACGGGGCCTCGTTCGTAGTTGTAAGTCTGTGTGCCCACTGTTCCGCGCACATGTTGTTCTTGAACCGAAAGGGCGCCACTGACTTTCATCACGCTTCCGGTCAGGGCCTTGATTTGCGCTACCCGGATCGCAAGGACGTTGCTTGCAATTTGCTTTGATGCCCCAGCTGCTTGGGTGAGTGACAACAGCTCGGCGCGTGTTGTGACACCATTTTTGTCGCCGTAGGCTGTGTCCGCGGCCTCGAGCAGCGCCTCGCTGACTGTCTTTAGGTTGTTCGCGTATGACATCGCTCCGAACGCGTTCATGCTCTTTTCGAGCGACTGGATGCTCTGTTTGGAATACGTGTCGACCGCTGAAGAAAAGTGCGTGTCGATTTCCGCGACGCTTGTTCGTTCGTCGGCGGCGCCCGTTTGACGATCAATCTCATCGAGAAACGCTTTGTCGTCGGTGGTCACATCTGAGAGCGTGCGTATTTTTATCGTCATTTGGCTGTCTCCTGGGGGCGAGGAGTATCGACGACCTCTGGGGCGCGAGTTCTGTCTTCGACACCGCATTTGCGGGAAGACGAGTGCCCATCGCGTTGATGGCTGCGTGATTGACCTTCAGCATCGCCGCAACCTCGCGCCGGAGTTTGGTTTAGCGTGTTTTGTACTCATGCAAAGTCTTTGGGCCATAGCTCTCATTGGTGGCGCAAACTGAATGCTATCTCGCACAACAATCGGAACGCCTGGTCGAAAATCACGCATCCATGAACCACGCGTGCAGCGTTGCATCGCGGGTTCGACAAACAAGGATGTCAACGCATGCCACTTCGCACAAAGATCACTGCAGCTCTCAAGGACAACTGGCTCACACGAAAAGAATTCACGGCCATTGCGCGCGAGGCACAAACAGCAGGTGTGAAAAGCACCGAACACGCAGCCGTTGCCAACTTGAGAGCGAAACTTGTTCAAGCCAATACCAAAGCAGCCGCTGGCACGCTGAATGCGGTTGATGGATTCCTTGCACGCCACGAGCCGACACTGAACGTCGAAACTTCGAATGTTCGTGACATCGCAAAAGCGCTCGACACCGTCGACTTTTGGTATGGTCGCAATGAGGCCAGCGTCAAATCCGTGAAAGCGTTGCCACCAACGGTTTACAACGCATTGGTGAGCCACTCTGAAGCCGAAGGCGACGATGGACAAAAATGGGAAGACGCTGAATTTTTCTCGCTGCCTATCGGCAACGCGACGGTTTACGGAGCGGCGTTTGATGATGGTGGCCATTCGGGCGGATTTCACTATGTGGTGATCACCAAAAAAGGCCGCGTGATTTGGGAGCTCTCCGGGCAAAACGATTAGCTTGTTTAGCCACGAGGCTTTGCTGGCATGAGTGCCCAGTCGTCGTATCGACGCCGGTAACGAAGCCTAGAAAAGCTTCGTTTGCACTTCCACTTCGACGAAGTGTTGGAAGGGTGCCACGCGCACGGTGGCGCCGAGAAAGACGCGCAATAGTTCCCGCTGTGACTCTGCGTGTGGCGTCCACTCGCTGGTGCGGTAGACGCCGCCTTTTGCAAGCGCGAGTGGCACGAGTAATTGGTCCGCAAGGTGCGGCCCGACGGGTGCTAGGGACGCGAGGTACACGAGCGTTTCCTCGGCAGCGAGATCTGCCACACGTTCCGCTGCGACACGTTTCTCTCCGAACGCGGTGAATTGTTCGCGCACGTGCTCGAAGGCGATGGCGCACATGACGACGTTGCCTGGGCCGTCAGACTCCACGTGTTTGATCTCGAGCCCGGTCTCCCAGTTGAGCTTGTGCCTCAGCGTTGCGAGCTCTCGTTCGCCAATGTTGCGCGGCAGGTTCGCAAGCAATGCAACGGCCGAGTGCGACACGCGTTCGCCGCGCTCTAGTAGTGAGAACGTGCGCGCTTCTCTGCGGGGCCGCACTTGCACCGTGAGCTTGCCGCCGCCTGCTGGATAGAAACCGTGACGGCTCAGCTTCAGATCAACATTCCAGCCAATGCGCTCCAGCAACGGCAGCAGCGTCCCGACAAAATAGTCGCACGTGGGCGCGAGCGGATTGTGCGTTCCGCCTTCGAGGATCACCGTGCTCACATCATCGAGTGTGGCGAGTGCGGGCAAGATCGCTTGCAGCACCAGCGCGGTGCTTCCGGCTGAGCCAATATTCAGCTCGAAGTGCCCGCTCGCGCGCGGGCCTGGATGAAACTCTAGCGTGAGTGAGCCAATCTCCGCGCCCTCGACGCGTGCATTACAGACGCGCTGCGCGGCTTTCACTGCGGTGAGGTGCTGGCGCATGAGGCCCGGGCGCTCACGGCGTTTGCGGATGTTCTCAATGCGGAACGGTTGTCCGCTCACTGCGCTCAAGGCGAGGGACCCGCGCAAGATCTGTCCCCCGCCTTCACCTGTGCTGCCGTCGATGGTGATCACTGTCTTATCCTTTGACGCAAACGATCTGCTTGAGCGTGTACACGATGTCGACGAGATCTGCCTGCGCCGTCATCACGTCCTCGATCGACTTGTACGCCGCTGGCGTTTCGTCGATCACGTCTTCGTCTTTGCGGCACTCGACACCCGCGGTTGCTGCCTCGTGATCTGCAACGGTGAAGAGCTTCTTTGCTTTGGTGCGGCTCATCTTGCGGCCGGCACCGTGGCTGCAGGAATCGAAGCTGTCCTTGTTTCCCTTTCCGCGCACGATGAACGAGCGCGCACCCATACTTCCCGGAATGATGCCGAGCTCTCCTTCACGCGCCCGCACCGCGCCTTTGCGCGTCACAATGACGCTCTCGCCGAAGTGCTTCTCGCGCGAGATGTAATTGTGGTGGCAGTTCACAGCCTCGAGCGAAGCGTCGAAGTCCGGCAACGTTCCAAGCCCACGCAAGGCGGCAAGCACAGATTGCATCATCAGCTCACGGTTCACGCGCGCATACTCTTGTGCCCACGACACCGCCTGCACGTAGTCTTTGAATAGCTCACTTCCTTCCGGCAAATACGCGAGATCTTGGTCTGGCAACTGGATGAACCAGCGGCGCATCTCGGCCTGTGCCCGCTCGATGAAGTACGAGCCAATCTTGTTTCCTACGCCGCGTGAGCCCGAGTGCAGCATGATCCAAACGTTCCACGCTTCGTCGATACACAGCTCAATGAAGTGGTTTCCCGTTCCGAGTGTTCCGAGCTGCGACATACGGCCCGCGTGCCCTGCGGATTGATGTTTTTCGGTGATCTGCTTGTAGCCAGGCTCGAGTGCCGCCCACGCTGCGAGTGTTGCGTCCGGGAGCTTGCCCCAGGCGCCGCGGTCGTTGCGTCCACCGTTGTCTGTGCGGCCATGCGGCACCGCGGCCTCGATGGCGAAGCGTAGCGGCTTGAGATCGACAGGGAGATCCTCGGCTTTGAGCGAGGTCTTTACCGCCATCATCCCGCATCCAATGTCTACGCCGACGGCAGCCGGAATCACGGCGTGTTTGAACGCGATCACGCTTCCGATGGTTGAGCCTTTGCCGGCGTGCACGTCCGGCATCACGGCGATCCACTTGTGAATGAACGGCAGCATGGCAAGGCGTTTGAGTTGTTCTTGGGCTTCTGCTTCGAAGGGAACGCCCTTGGTCCACGATTTCACCGGCACGTTTCCTGTTTCTATTGTCTCGTAAGTCGTCATTGTTCACCTCGTTGCAGCTCCAATGAGCAGGGTTTGTGCCAGGTGTTTTTCTTTAATGAATTCAGGTGAACGGAACGGAATGAATTGATACCTTGGGATAAACCAAATACGATTCGATACAAATGAAGAAGGTAGTGTTAGGTCTCCTCGGCACGACGATCGACAATGGAAACGGCCCAGGGCGCTGGGAACGTTGGCGTCCCTCGGTGTCGATCTGCCAGCACGACGATTTTCAGATCGATCGTTTCGAGCTGCTCAGCGGACTGCAGCACCAAGGGCTGGCGAAGGTCATCGCTCAGGACATCGAGAAGGTGTCACCCGAGACCAAGGTCCGCCACACCACACTCGAGATCAAAGACCCGTGGGACTTTGCGCAGGTTTACGAAGCGCTCAGCGAGTTCGCGGCGCGCTATCCGTTCAAGCCCGATCAGGAAGAGTACTTCATTCACATCACCACGGGCACCCACGTCGCGCAGATCTGCTTGTTCTTACTGGCGGAGACGCGTGCGATTCCTGCGAAGTTGCTACAAGCCTCGCCTCCGCGGCGCCAGCACAAACCCGGTGAGATCAGCTTCATCGATTTGGATCTGAGTCAGTACGACCGCTTGGCTGCGCGTTTTGCTGCGCGTGCCATGACTGGGCAGTCGCTGCTCAAAGCGGGCATCGACACGCGTAACGACCGCTTCAACACGCTGATCGAAGAGATCGAGAACGTGGCGACGCGAACCAAAGATCCGTTGCTGCTTACTGGGGCAACCGGGACGGGCAAGAGCGAGCTTTGCAAACGGATCTACGAGCTGAAAAAGGCGCGCCATCAACTGAGCGGTGACCTTGTTGCGGTGAACTGCGCGACCCTGCGTGGGGACGGCGCCATGAGCGCACTTTTTGGTCACGTGAGAGGCGCTTACACGGGCGCCTCCGATGCACGCACGGGCTTCCTCAAGAAAGCCCATGGCGGTCTGCTCTTTCTCGATGAAGTGGGCGAGCTCGGGCTCGACGAGCAGGCGATGCTGCTCAAAGCGCTCGAAGAGAAGACCTTTTATCCCGTTGGCAGCGACAAAGAAGTGAGCAGTCAATTTCAGCTGGTGACTGGCACCAATCGTGATTTGCTCGCGGCGGTGAAGGCAGGGCAATTTCGCGACGACTTGCTTGCGCGCATCAGCTTGTGGACCTTTCGGCTGCCGTCCCTTTGCGAGCGCACAGAGGACATTGAGCCTAATCTCGACTTCGAGCTGCGCCGCATTGGCGTCGATCGCAACGCGCATGTCTCAATGAGCAAACCGGCGCGCGAGCACTTCCTCGCCTTTGCTACGAGCCCAGAAGGTGTCTGGCACCGCAACTTCCGCGATTTTGGTGCGTCGGTTCGGCGCATGGCAACCCTTTGTACTGGCGGCAGAATCTCTGAGCGGGATGTGTTCGCGGAGCTCGCCCGATTGCGCGCGAGTTGGGCCGATCTGGCGGCGGAGGTGCCAGACACCTTTGCCGAGGTGCCAGACACCTTGGTGAAGCCTGGGCTCGACCGGTTCGACCGTGTGCAGCTCGCGGATGTGATTGCGGTGTGCCGAGAGTCGCCGTCCCTGTCTGCCGCGGGACGGGCGCTGTTTGCGGAGTCCCGTAAGGGCAAAGCGTCGAGCAATGACTCCGATCGCTTGCGAAAGTACCTGGCACGCTTTGACCTGAGCTTTGAGCAAGTGAAGCAAGCCCGCACCCAGAGCCACTTGCGGCGCGATCGGCCATGACAAAACGCCCGTGCTAAAACTTTGACCGATGTGGGATACGGCCCTACGCTCTCCGGATGGCAACCGCTGTCCTCGAAGGCAAAAGGGCACCGAAAAGCGCAGCATCTAAAGAGGGACGTCGTCGCGAGCTCGTTGGGCTCGTGCTGCTCGCCCTTGGTCTGATGGTGTGCTTGGCGCTCGTAAGTTATCACCCTGGTGATCCATCGTTGAACACAGCCGCGGGTGCGCAGAAAGCGCGCAACTGGATTGGACCGGTGGGCGCTGCAATCGCCGACTTGGCGCACCAATTCTTAGGCATTGGCGCCTACATGGTCGCCTGGATTCCCATGGCCTTTGGCCTCGCCGTGCTGCTTGGCCGCGACCTCAAACACGTGATGCTCAAGCTGTTTACCGCGTTGTCGCTCGCGGTCGTCACCTCCGCGCTCATCGAGTTCATCTTTGCGGCGCGTCGCGGCGGGTGGCTCGGCGAGCTGATTGTGGCATCGCTTGCGCAGCAAGTGGGGCGGGCAGGCGCTGCGATCGCACTCAGTGTGGCGATGATCGCGTTCGCCATCGCGACCCTCAACTTCTCGTTCTCCAAAGTCGCATTGTTCTTGACCATGCTGACCACGCGCTTGTCGCAGCTCGCGTTCGAACGCACCCGCGGCGCGATTCACGCCTGGATCGACGCACGCATTGAAGCGAAAAAAGAAGCCAAGAAGGCCGCGAAAGAAGAAGCGCAGCGGCAAAAAGAGCTCGAGCGTGAGGCCGCACGTGAGGCCAAAGAGCGCAAGGCGCGTGAAGAAAGCGAAGCCGAGATTCGCGATGCGGAAACGCTCGCGGACGAGGTGGAAGCGCTCGTCAAAGACGAGAAGCAAAAACCAAAACGCGTCGAGCCGCTGCGCCCCGTAGTGAAAGAAGCACCGCCCGCTCCTAAGGCACCACCGGTGAGCGCCAAAGCGCCGGCCGTCAAAGAGACGCCAAAAGCAAAAGTGCAGGCGCCGCCGCCCGTGCATGACGTCACCTCTCCACTTGATGACGAGCCGCAAGAGTTCGGCTCAATCAACGCGGCACACGAAGACGAACCGGGTGAGTTTGGCGCGTGGCCTGACGTCCCGGAAGTGCTCGCCAAAAAACCCGCGAACGAGTGGCAGAATGACATCAAAGCCGGCGAGCTCACGATGCGTGCGGCGGCCGGTCCCCTGATTGTCGACCCGCGCCCAGACGCGAGCGAAGAAGCCAAACAAGCCATCCAAGAAGCTTCTGGATCGATCGAACAACCCAAGAACGCGAAGTTCGAGCTGCCAGACATTTCGCTGCTGAACTACGATGCGCCAGAGAAGATCGCGATCGACAGCGACAAGCTTCTGCAGAACGCGAAGAAGCTCGAGCGTAAGCTCAAGGACTACGGCATCGACGGCGCCGTTGTAGAAATTCGTCCCGGTCCGGTGGTGACGATGTACGAGTTCCTTCCGGCAGCCGGCATCAAGGTCAGCAAGATTTCGAGCCTCTCTGACGACCTCGCCATGGCCATGGAAGCCATGCGTGTCCGTATTGTGGCGCCCATCCCAGGCAAAGGCGTAGTCGGTATTGAGATACCGAACGAGCGCCGCGAAACGGTCTTTCTCAAAGAGATCGTTTCGAGCGACACGTTCAAGAACGATCCGAGCAAGTTGATCCTCGCCGTTGGCAAAGACATCGAAGGCAAGCCGTACTGCATGGATCTCGGCAAAGCGCCGCACATGCTGGTCGCCGGCGCGACGGGTTCTGGTAAGTCAGTGTGTATCAACACCATCGTGCTCTCGATTTTGTACCGCGCGACGCCAGACGAAGTGCGTGTGCTCATGGTCGATCCAAAGATGCTCGAGCTGAGTGTTTACCAAGGCATTCCGCACTTGCTGCTGCCTGTGGTGACGGATCCAAAGAAAGCCTCGCTCGCGCTGCGTTGGGCCGTTGAAGAAATGGAACGCCGGTACGCGCTGCTCAGCGAAGCGGGCGTGCGCAATATTGCCGGCTACAACAAGAAGGTCGAGAAGGAAAAAGGCGAGACGCTGCCATTGCCAGGCA
>JBIKMD010000900.1:0-3058 GCA_044359465.1 Myxococcota bacterium | reverse complement strand
CGATCGTGATGGCGACGGCGCGAAAGACAGCGCAGACAACTGCGTGAGCACGGCCAATGCAGATCAAGCCGACGCCGATGGTGACGGAAAAGGGGATGCTTGCGACGCTTGCCCAGCAGCAGCCAATCCAGGTGCGGCAGGATGTCCTGCGACAATCTACGAGGTGAAAACCAACGCCGCACTGCTCGGCAAGTCGGTGCGCATCAGTAACGTGCTCGTGACGGCAAAAGGTGCGGATGGTTTCTACGTCGCTCATGTGAGCGGTGACAGCGCGTTTACCGCGTTGCCGAACTCGGGTCTCTACGTCTACGGAAAGCTCACCACCAAAGTGGGCGACCGTGTGTCGTTTGATGGCACCGTGGATAAGTTTGGCGAGCAAATGCAGGTGAAGACGATTCAAAACTTCTCGGTGGCTTCGTCGAACAACACCGTGCCAGCACCTTACGACGTGACCATCAGCGAAGTGGCGCCAGGTGGCTCTAAAGTCTCCTATGATGGTTTGCTCGTCAAAGTGACGGGACCGGTTGCTGTGGCGAGTGTGAACGGATCACGCTTCGTGGTGAGTGCCGGTGGCAAGTCGCTGACTGTTGGAACGCAGCTCTTTACGACGACGCCAGTTCCAACCGTTGGAACCAGCTACGTCACGGTGAGCGGCGTGCTTCGTAAGTACAACGCTACCTTCGAAGTGAGCGTGCGCTCTGCTGCGGACCTCGTGCTCGACGGTGTGACGCCTCCGCCTCCACCGCCTCCGGGCAGTGGTTCGCCGCTCGTCATTGGCGAAATTTTGGTCAACCCGTCTGGTGCTGACGAAGGCTTCGAGTGGGTGAAGATCTACAATCCGTCGAATACCGATGCGGATCTGTCGCAATTCGAAATTCGTTTTGGCGGAACGACGGACTACAAGACGGGTAAAGTCACGTTGTCTGGCACCTTGCCCTCCAAGAAATGTATCCTTGTCCACGAAGGTCAATCTGCGGCGAACAACGGTGCTCCAACGCTTGTCGCTCCCTTCCCGAGCAACTTCGTTGACGCTCTGCTTCGCAACTTTGGTGGCACGAGCGCTGGGATGCAGAATCCGGACAATGCGCCAGACGCCGTCGCTATCTTCAAGGCGAGCGTGACGGACATTCCAGTGGACGTCGTCACTTATATGGACGGCGTCGCTGGCGGCAGCGGCCCGACGATGTCCGGCTTCATGGGCCCGAATGGCCAAGAGTCGCCGGTGCTCGTGTTTACCGACAGCGGCAACAACAAATCGTTCATTCGCACGGCGATGGATGCCTGGACCGTCTCGGCCGCCGGCGCCGCAACGCCAAATGTGTGCCCAACGTTCAACCCGTAATTGCCTGCGCAAAAATTGGCGGCAACGGCTCCGCACTGAGATAACCCAGTGTCGTGTCTAGAGTTGCCTGCCTCCTCATTCTTCTTGTTGCTAGCGCAGCTCAGGCGCAGACGCTCGACACGTCTTTTGACGTGCAAACGTTTCGTCTTACACCGCACGGACGTGGGTTTTTCTCTACGGAATCGGGCGAATTGCCTCGCTCGCTCGAGCTTCGTGCCCAGCTAGCGTTCATCTATTCGTACCAACCGTTCGAGATCATTAATCAGAATAACGCTCGTATTTCAGGGCTCGTTGACCACCGCTTTGATCTAGAGTTCGGTGCGTCCATCTCGATTTTTGGTCGTTTCTCGATTGGCCTTGGGCTGCCTGCGACCCTGGTACAGGTGGGCGGGGTCACAGATGCGACGGGCGTGTTGTTGTCGCTTGCGCGCGCAAGTGTTGGCGATCTTCGCTTCACACTCAAAGGCGGCGTCCTTACAGAAGAAGAGCAACACGTGGGTTTGGCGCTCTTGTTCAACTTGTCTGCGCCGTCCGGTGATGAGCGCAGCTTCAATGGTGATCGTTCGGTGACTTTCAGCCCCGAGCTGGCGCTGTCCAAACAACTCGGTCCGTTTCGACTGGGCTTCAACTTTGGCTACCTGTGGCGGCAGCCGTCACAGATTCTCGACCTGACGATTGGCCAAGAGTTGTTTGCGCGGCTCGGCGCGGGTTTCGCATTCGATACGCTGACCGGTGTGCCCGTTGAGATCATCGCTGAAATTTTTGGTCGTACGAGCGCGACGGCACCGTTTCAAAACGTGGGAACGTCGCCGGCTGAATGGCTCGTGGGAGCGCGCTACACGGCGTTCAAGCTGTTTTCGATTACGGCAGGTATAGGCCGCGGCATCGTGGCTGGTTATGGCTCGCCAAATGTGCGCGCGTTTTTGGCACTCGCCGTGATTCCTATTCATGAAAAAGACCCGCCGCCGCCACTCAAAGACAGCGATGCTGATGGCCTCTTTGATCACGAAGACAAGTGCCCGTTCGAACCTGAAGACAAAGACGGCTTCGAAGATGCGGATGGCTGTCCTGAGCTAGACAATGACAAAGACGGCATCGTCGACCCGGATGATAAGTGTCCGCTCGTTCCTGAGGACCGTGATGGGTTCGAAGACGACGATGGGTGTCCTGAAGATGACAACGACAAAGACGGGATCCTCGATCGCGTCGATGCTTGCCCACTTGTGGCTGAAGACAAAGACGGGTTCGAAGACCAAGACGGCTGCCCTGAGCTAGACAACGACAAGGATGGCTTACTCGATGCAGTGGACAAGTGTCCGAACGAGCCCGAGGTTGTGAACGGCGTTGATGATGAGGACGGATGCCCAGACAAAGGTCGATCATTCGTTGTGCTCGCCGCTGAGCAAATCAACATCAGTGAAAAGGTGCACTTTCAAACCAACAAGTCGGTCATTCTGAAGAAGTCGTTCAATTTGCTCGAGCAGGTGGCGAACCTGATCAAGAACCATGCGGAGATCAAACTCGTGCGTGTGGAAGGGCACACAGACGAGCGCTCGACCGAAGCTTATAACCAAAAGCTGAGTGAGCAGCGCGCCGAGTCGGTACGAAAGTTCCTGATCAAAGAAGGTGTGGCTGAGGCTCGGCTCACAGCGGTAGGTTATGGTGAATCCAAACCTGTCTCTAGCAACAAGACCAAACGTGGACGAGAAGCCAATC
>JBIKMD010000899.1:0-3061 GCA_044359465.1 Myxococcota bacterium | reverse complement strand
AAAGCAGACGCGTGTTCTGTGTGCGGCAATCCCCTGCGTTCTGCCGACGAAAGAACAAGCGGTAAATGTGTTCAGCACCTGACGCCAAGACGTGTGAGCGTACGCACGCAGGCACCCAAAACACTTCCGAAGCAACGCAACCTTGCGCCGGTCTTTTTGGTGATTGCAGCGGTGGCCCTTGTGTCTGCCGCGCTCATCTTGCGTTCTAAGCGCACGCCCAAGGAGCCCGTCCCCATCGCAGCCGAGAAATCGAGTGAGAAGCCGAGTGAAAAAACGAACGCGCCGCCGCCAGTGGATGCCGCAGCGCTCGGTCGCAAGCTCGCCGCAGATCCTGACGACAGTGCAGAAGTAGCCGAATACGTCGCCGCGTCAGGCGCGCATCCACGCAGCGATGGCACCGCGGAATACGCAGCGATGGAAGCGCTACTCGACGATACCGCGGCGCGTTCACCAGAGGAAACAGCCAAAGCTAGAGCCGCGCTCACAGGCATTAGCCCGGACCAGATGAAGAAGCTCGAAGCACTCGCCAGCAAGCATCCGAATAACGCTGTAGTCCGTGACGCCGTTGCTGAGAGCAAACTTCGGCTTGACCCCAGCGCCGCATTTGGGAAAAATTTCGACGGCGTGGGCCAAGCGCTCGGCAGGCTCAAAGGGCTCGTCCTCGCTGCACGCGGTGAGATCGCACAAGCCACCGCGGTGCTCAGAGAAGAAGCTAAAAAAGATCCCGTAGCCGCGCACGACCTTCGCATGCTGCTCGCCCAATCTGGTCAATGCGGAGAGGCAGAGGGATTGCTGCGCGACGATGGTTCAGTTGGCGCTGCGCTCGAGCTCGCCGAGTTCCGCGTCGCGTGTAAACACGATCCCGCTGGCGCCGTGAACGCGCTCGATGCTGCGCGAGCGCGACCCGGTCTCACGCCGGCGAAACAAGCAAGCCTTGTAGCCGCGGCGGCACTTGCGAGCCTCGGCGATGACAAGACGCGCGAAGCGCGTTGCAAAAGCGTGGACGACCCTTCGCTCAGCGCACTCACACGCGAAGCCTACGTTCGTTGCGGCCTCGTGCTGGGCACCTCAGTTTGTAAGGTAGATCCACCGGAGAAAAGTGACTGGCCTTGGGCAGCACAGGCGCTCGCCTGCAAGCGACCCTTGAAAACCAAGCTTAGTAGAAGCTGGGATCCCGCGGTGTCCATGCTCGCAGCCGTCGCGAAACTCGCACAAAAAAAGTCTCCGCTTGCAGCGCTTGACGAAGCGGCCCCCGCCTTGCTCTTTGGCAAATGGGATGGGCAACCGGGCTATCCCATGACGCCTCCCGAGCTGCGCGCACTTGCCAAGCTCGCGCCGGCGAAAACTCAGCCCATCGCTAACAGTGTGGCCGCGGCACTCGCGGGCGAAACAGACGCAGCAGCACCGGCTCCTATCCGTCTCGTGCTTCAAGCGGCGGCCGCCTATCGTGAGGGAAAACCAGCACCAGCAGCACCACAAACCACGAAGCTCGCGCGCTTCATCAAAGCCGCCACGAAGAAAGACAAAAAAGCCCTCGCGAAGCTACTGCGTGATCCCCTACTCGGCGCGTTTGCGTTCGCGGAGCTAGAGCAAAACGGCCTAGCCACCAGCGCGCAGCGCGACGCTGCACGAAAACAATTCGCCGGCCATCCCGCCTTAAAAGCAAAGGCGAAGTAACATAGGCGTGTCCCTGAATAGCTCCCGACGCAAACGCTGTCGTTTGCGTCGAGAACGATTCAGGGCAAACCACTGCCTAGTGTGGTCGGCTGAAACGACCGAAGAAGCAGGCGGCCTCTAAAACTCGCGCAGGGGCATATCTACAAAATTGCGAAGCGCATGTGCCGCGGCCGTAGGCTGGGCCGCTTCGTCGCTAAGTACGAGCTCGGGCATCACTTCGAGCGTGCCACCCTCGGCCGCATGTCCGAGCGTCCAAACAGCGAAAAGCGGTTGTTTGTGCACGGCTCTTGGCACGACATCGCGGCGGCGCAGCACGGCGAGCCCAAGCTTCGGCGCGGTGTCGAGCACGCGGCGAGGAAAACGCGCATCGGCGCACACCACGAGCCTCCCCCCGGGGGCCAGCCATTTTTTTCCGGCTGCGAGGTAGTCCTCCACGCCGCCGCGAAGCTCAATACGGCAATGCGCACGCTGCGCGTCAGGCGACGGAACACTCTGCCCAACCGGAACATAGGGAGGCGTGCCCGTCACCAAATCGTAGGTGCGAGGTAGCGTCACCGTGCGCAAATCGCCATGGATCAACGTGACGCGCGCACCGAGCTCGTTGCGCTCGACATTTCGTTTCACCAGCTCGAACGACACGTCCTGTGCTTCCACCCCTGTGAGGAACGCCTTCGGATGTTTGTAGGCGACGATGTGCAGAACCGAACCGATACCGCAGCCCATGTCCAAACACTGCGCCGGCGCGCTGACGGCGTTCGCTGCCTCCCACGCCGTCACGACGTCATCGTTCGAGTAACGATGCCCTCTCTTTCGTTGAAATAAACGAAAGGTCTTGGTGATCGCATCGTCGGTCAGCTCGTCCATGCGCGGGCGCGCTACGAAATCACGCGCCGCTTCGCAAGCGTCACTCTTTTGCACGCCCCACTTGGCGAGCCCAGCGCCGCGGATTACTCTCGTGGCATGGCTTGGCTTTTTCTGTTGTTCATCGCGATGCCGTTTGTCGAGCTTGCGCTGCTCGTGCGCATTGGCCAAGAAGTTGGGTTTTGGCCCACTTTTGCCATGACGATTGCCGCAGGCCTGATGGGCGCCACGCTCGCTAAGTCCCAGGGCCGTAAGGTATTTCGCGAATGGCAGCAGGCCCTCAGTGAAGGTCGCGTGCCAGAAGAAGGGCTAGCCAGTGGCTTGCTCGTGCTCGTGGGCGCCGTCTTGCTCATTTCACCGGGCATTCTCAGCGACTTCATTGGGCTGGCGTTTCTGCTTCCACAATCACGGCGCGTCCTTGCACGCTGGTTGCGTGCGTGGATGGCTAGGCGCATTTCAGATGGACGCATGCGCGTGTTTAGCTTTGGTCAAACGCCGTTTGGCCGGGCCGCCCAAGGTCCAA
>JBIKMD010000800.1:0-3373 GCA_044359465.1 Myxococcota bacterium | reverse complement strand
CCAAATTGCATGCTTACATCTCTGTCGAAGGGGCCATGACCCTTACTGACGCCAATTCGCGCAACGGTGTGACGCTCAAAGGGCAAAAGCTCGCGCCGAGTGTAGCCGCACCACTCGCGTCTGGTGATACGTTCATCCTCGGCACTCTGGCATTCGTCTATTATTCAGGCGCGGCGTTCTACGACTTCGTCAAAAAAGACATTCTCAAGCAGGGCTAGCGACAGGCCATGCTTTCGCCGCGTTTAACGCTGAAGCGGGCAGTCCGCTGGCGACGTTGGAACAATCACTGTCGTGTTGTTCTGCACGTCGATGATGCCCGCAAGGCTGGCAAACGCGTCACCAACTTTGATCACGTTTGCGACATCGTTCGCATCACAAGGCCAAGCACGGGCCGATCCGAAGCTTTGAAACGGCGCAGTTGCGACGTTGATGCGCGCTTGGGTGCGCGAGTCTTCGACGATGAAATAAGTGAATTTGGGGCCGAACTCGCAGCATGCAACGCTTTGCGCTTCCTCGAAAGAACACGTCGCGTCGAGTCGCATGGGATACGCTTCGTTCGTAGCGGCCACTGGTGCACGGTCGACGACTACAAAATGCGAAGGCTCATCCGTCTGAGCGTCGACGAGTTGCACGTAGCCGCCAACAAAACGCGCGGTGCCGGGTGTCATGGCCAGCGCTGTGGGAATGGGGACCTTCGGAACTTCCGCGCGATCATGGGAGCGTACAACGAAATGCGCTTGTTCAATGATATAACGATCGCCAGATTCTAGCCTGAGCACGCCACTCACATTCACGGTCACTGCAACATCCGCGCTGGTATGACGGCACGCTTGGCACAACGATACTTCAATGCCCGCGTACTCACCACCGAGCGCATCCGCAACGTAGAATAGGCCCTTCGGTTTGCTCGCGCTCAGAATGACGACGTCCTGCAAAAGCACATACAAGCCTTCACGCGCGGGTTCGAGTTGACGCAGCTCTGTGATGGACCCTCTGAAGCCATACGACGCTGGGTCGTCTGACACTTCTTCTTCCACTCCACCATCACCCTGCGGAGCCGGAGCGGGCACTGGAATCGGCGCCGATCCCCGCTCAGTCGCTTCTTCGCGCGCGCACGCGGCGAAAAGGACCAACACTGTGTAGCATGCGTATTTCATTGCGCTCCGCGGTTATCGACTGCGGCAAAGCAAAGACCACACTTCCGGGCAAGGTGACAGAAAAAACAAAGCCGCAAACCTCAGGGTTTGGGGATACGCAGGGTCTTGGAAACCATCAAACTTCCGCTCACCAAATACATGAGAGCGAGTGGGTGTAGCTCAAAACCAAAGGTCATCGCGCCAAACGGCAGCGCTGCCCCAATACGATCAAAATGCGTGAGCACCGCAAGGACGGCTACGAGCGCCAAACTCGTCGGAATTGGCGTCCCTTCGAAATACTTCACTTTCCCCGTGTTGTCCGCGAGTTGGCTCGCCGTCACGTTGTAGCGCGCGAGACGCGAGAGACCACAGCTGACGAAAAACACGAAGATGATGGCATCCCATCCACCCTGCAAACCGCAGGCAAAGCCAACAGACGCCGGGGCTACCCCAAACGAGATCAGATCCGCGAGCGAATCTAGTTCTTGTCCGAGCAGTGATGCTTTGTGCCGCCATCTTGCGATGCGCCCATCGAGAACGTCGCACACCATGGCCAGCGGCAGGAGCGTGAACGCAAGGCGCAGCGCCCAAAGCTCGTTGCTTACGAGGTAGCGCATGCACGACAGGACGGCGCCCATGCCGAGCATCCCGTTGGCGATGGTGATGAAATCAGGGAGCGAAAAATCCCGAAGCATCGAGAAATGGCGCTTTTTGGCTGCGGAAGGATCGCTCACGATGCTTTAATGTACGGCCCAGCGGGCAGGTCGCAAGATAACTGACTTCGCTGCGTTCGAAGCGCACAGTTTGCGCAAAGCGAAGTTGTCTCGTTCAGCAAAAGACCAAGACGATCAATTGGTGACGGCAGCCATCTCGCCGCGGGCTGCGTTGGCTTCGCAAGTGGCGCCATCGAGCTTGCCCAGATCGCAGAGAAACTTCGTCACGCGGTAGGCCCGTTTGTCCGCCCATGGGCTAACGCCGTCACGTTTGAAATCACGATCCACTTTGCGCGGCGCCGGAATGATACCCGCAAGGAACGCCGCCTCGGAGGGTTGCAACGCAACCGCGGACTTCTTGAAGTAGCGCTGCGCCGCCCGCTCAATGCCGAAGATGCCGTCGCCCCACTCGATCACGTTCAAATAGATTTCGAGCAACCGCCACTTGGGCACGCTCGCCTCGAGCGCGGCGGTGACGATCGCTTCTTCGATCTTGCGCGTGAGATTTCTATCGCCATCGAAGTAGAGATTCTTCGCGAGCTGCTGCGTGATGGTGGACGCACCACGAGCCCCGTTCCCTTCTTTGATGTCAGCAATCGCTTTGGCGATTTCACTGCGATCAAACCCGTCGTGCGCGTAGAACGCGGCATCTTCGCTAATGCGAACGGCGTCCACGAGAATCTGCGGCAAGTGCGAAAGCGGCACGTAGCCCGCGTCGCTCCAAAGCGACACCGTGTGTGGATACGGGAAAGGCATGCGCCAACTGACGGCGCCATTGAGTCGACGTGGATCTTGACCAGGAGGCGCGTTTTTCACCTTCACGTTGTCAAAGCGAAAACTCGGATCAAACGAGAAGTCGTCGCCTTGAAAAGCGAGCCGGAAAGTCGCCGAGAACGCACCATCGAGCTCAAAGCCAAAGAGGCCCGTGCGCCAAACCGTGGGGATCGTATGAAGCACGCTCTGCACGTCTTGCGAAGGCACGCGCAGCTCGAAGGCGAGGGCTTCGTCTCCAGCCTCCCGCCGCAGCGGCAATGAACCACTTGCCATCACGACCGTGCTGGCCTGCGTCGCCGTGTTAGCAATCTGAATGCGCGCTGCGTCCACATAAGCGCGCTCGCGGTTGAGCGCAAAACGCGCGGCCCCATGGACACCAAGGTCGCAGGCGCGCCCTTCACCAAAACGTGGATGTTCAATGCACAACGCATCACTGCTTGCGGCGGCTTTGACCGCGAGCATTTGGTCGCTGAGCTCAAAGTCCGCAATCAGCGCGATCGGCCGCGCCTGTGGTGCCGGCGTCGACGACGCCCGTTTAGAAATGAAGCGCGTGAGCAGAGAAGGAGGCACAGATGCGAGCACCAGCCCCGACACATGTCCCTGTTCAGAAGCGAGTTGCACTTTCGCGCGGGCGCCCGCACCAAAGACCGAGATAACACCGCGCGGTGCTTCCGCGAGCGGCCAACCAAAAACCGAAAGCGCAAGCGGGACCGGAAGTTCCTTGGCCCTGAGGCGCGTCACATCCACACG
>JBIKMD010000282.1:0-5999 GCA_044359465.1 Myxococcota bacterium | reverse complement strand
GAAGGGCTGAGCGCGCGTGATCGCTCAGTCGAGGATGAATTTCTGTGGGTTCTGCGGAATGCCATGGATGCGCACTTCATAGTGCAAGTGCGGTCCTGTGGACCGGCCCGTGTTACCAATGTTGCCAATGGGTTGACCGCGCGAAACCTTGTCGCCCGCTTTCACCTTGAACTCGCTCAGATGACCAAAGTGGGTCTGCACACCGAATCCGTGGTCGAGCACGACGGTGTTGCCATAGCCGCCGCGAAACGCTGCGTAGATGACGTAACCATCAGACGGCGACGACACCAGCGTGCCTACGGGACCAGCAACGTCTAGGCCTTTGTGCATCGCGTTTTTCTCAACCATGGGGTCATGCCGAACACCAAACTTTGAGGTGACCCAACCCCGCGCCGGCCAAATGGAGGGGGTGGTGGCAAGCAGGGTCTTTTGATCCTCGAAGTATTCCTGCAACTCGCGGATGTCTTCTTCCTTCTTGCGCGCGTCAGCAGCTTGGTCATCGAGGCGTGCTGTGAGTAAGGCAGCCGAGAGATCTGAATCTAGCGGCTCATCCTCGCGATCACTTTCGCCGGCTGCAAACTGCACTTGGTGTTTGGCGCTCGGACCTTCGTTGATTTGCTCACCCGCTTGTAGCGGACCAATCGCTAGTGAACGCTCGGAATCAGAGAGCTGCGTGATGGCTTTGAGTTTGACGCTAAAACGCTCAATGCGCTCGAGGGTGTCACTCACAGTATCAACGCGGTCGCGCAGCAATTGGAGCTGCGCACGTAGTTGAATATTGTCCTCTTTGAGTCGGCGGTTCTCGCTCGTCTCTTGCACGACATACAAATAGTGAATGAAGAGCAGGGAAGCCACAGAGAACAACCCGGCCACACCCAGCAGGCCGTAGCCAATCCAGCGCTTCGCGATCTTGAGTCGACGCACCTGGCTGGAACGCTCAGGCACGATCATCACGGTGTAATAACGATTCGCCAAAGCCAGCTCCCCAAAACTCTAACCGAGCTCAGATCTCGGACTACCTTAGCCGGGCTCCATGCCCACGCCTAATTTAGCTCAAAACAGTCCCTATTCCACTGCCAAACAAACGACGGTGATGTTGTCATCGCCGCCGCGCTGATTGGCCAGTCCAATCAAGGCATCGGGCACGCTGTCTAGAGGAAGTGTATGCAGCGCGCCACCCACTTCATTGCTATCGACAAAATTGGAGAGCCCGTCAGAACAAAGCAAAATCTTGTCCCCGGGCTGCAGGTCCATCAAATAACAGTCCACAGCCACGTCGGGCTCGAATCCCACTGAGCGTGTGATGATGTTTTTGAAACGGCTGGTCTTCGCCTGCTCCTCTGTGATGACCCCGGCTTTGACCTGTTCATTCACGAGTGAGTGGTCGTCTGTGATTTGCAGAACTTGCGAGTCGCGCGCCAGGTACACGCGCGAATCACCAACGTGCGCAACGGCAGCTCGGTTGTTTCGAGCCCACACACAAACAACCGTCGTACCCATTCCCTGCAGCGCCGGGTTCTCCCGTGCTGCCGTGTGGATGTCGTAACACGCGCGCTGCACTGCGCTGCTCAGCACGCGACCTTGAGGACACTCTCCTGCTGCTTCACCGGATTGGAGCGTGGTCTCCCAAGTCTGCACCAGGGGCAGATGCTGCCGCACCCAAGCTGGGATTGACTGGACCGCGATGGCGCTCGCTTGCTCACCTGCAGCATGGCCGCCCATGCCATCGGCGACGACGACGAGCCCTAGCTCCTCATCTATCGCAAACGAATCTTCGTTGTGATCGCGCACCATTCCGACATCGGTCTTACCCACGAGTCGAACTGGCATGCGCAAAGCTCCCCATCCATTTTTCGGGAGTCGGCTCAGGCTTGCACTGCGCGCGCCCTTAACAACTCCGCTGCGTGTTTCCGGACGGCGTCCGTGATGTGGACCCCGCCGAGCATCCGCGCGAGCTCCTCGCTTCGCGCTTTGCCTTTCAACTCTGCCACAACGCTGCTGGTCCGCCCAGCATTCGTACTTTTTTCTACACGGTAGTGTTTGTTAGCCCTGGCAGCCACTTGCGCAAGATGTGTGACGCAAAGCACCTGGCGCCGGATTCCCAGTGACGCGAGGGTGTCTGCGACGATCTCCGCCGTGGCACCACCTATACCTGCATCCACTTCATCGAAGATGAAAGTGGGTACGTCACTGTGCTCGCCGAGCACCGACTGGATGGCGAGCGAGATACGCGAAAGCTCGCCCCCAGAGGCGACTTTTCCTAGCGGGCGTTGCGGCTCGCCCGCGTTGGTGACGATCTCGTATTGCACGCGATCGAGCCCACTGGCGGTGGCTTCAGACAGAGACGCGGCCGTGTCCACTCGCACGAAGAAACGCGCTTTGGGCATGGCGAGCGGCCGCAACGCTTCGCTGACTTCACGCGCGAATTTCTCCGCGCCTTTGCTTCGCATGCCACTGAGCTCCCGCCCGATCTTCTCGAGCGCTTTGGCACGCTGCGCCAGCGCTTCGTCGAGCCTCGCCCGCTCCTCATCCGCATTGCTCAGGCTATGCGCCTCCTCAGACAGGCGCTGCAGGCACGCGTGGAGCTCATCGACCTGGCAGCCGTGCTTCTTGGCCAGGCGAGACAACAACGCGAGCCGCGACTCGAGGCGATCGAGCTCGCGCGGATCGCCACTGCCCTCATCCAAATGGTTTTCGAGCGAGCGGGACAAGTCATCGAGCTCAATCTGCGCTGCGTCTAGCCTCGCAGCGTAAGCTTCCAGCGATGGGTCGAGTTTCGCGAGCTCACGCACCGTCTTGCGCGCCACCCCAATACGACTGAGCGCGCTCTCGTCATCGTCAGACAATGTGCCCACCGACAGCGACAACCCCTGCCGCAGCTTTTCCGAATGCGCCAGCCTGTTTCGCTCCGTCTTGAGCGACGCTTCTTCGCCAGCGACGGGCGACGCTTCTTCGAGCTCTTTCAATTGGAACGCCACATAGTCGAGACGCTGCAAACGCTGCGCTTCACTTGCCGCTAGCGCATCACGCCGCGCCGCAACCTCGCGGTACTCAGCGAAGGCCTCCGCAA
The DNA here is from genome assembly GCA_044359465.1 of Myxococcota bacterium. GTDB lineage: Bacteria > Myxococcota > JADLHZ01 > JADLHZ01 > JADLHZ01 > JADLHZ01. The sequence continues at coordinate 2,929 of JBIKMD010000282.1, read as the reverse complement.
AGCTGCCGCGCAACTTGTGCGTGTGCGCGTAGCGATCAAGCGCGTCCAGTGCAGCGTCCTCTGCGGTCAATTCGTACTGGGCGTTTTGGCCGCAAATCGCGACCAACTGAGAGGTGAGGCCGCTGAGCTCCGAGACCGAGCTCAGGCGCCCACCAATGAACACCTTCGAGCGACCGTCTGCCGAGAGCACACGCCGCACGAGCAGCTCACCATCATCCACCGGGTAGCCCTGCGCTTCACAGCTCGCGAGGACTTTCTGATGCGCTTGCACGTCAAAGGTGGCTTCCACCACCGCTTCTTTGCAGCCGTGACGCACCAACTCTTTTTGCGCCCGCGCGCCAAGCAGCAAGCTGATTGCGTCTACGAGCAATGACTTACCGGCGCCTGTTTCGCCGGTGAACGCCGCATAACCCTGCGGGTCGAAATCCAAACTTTGATCTTCAATGAGGACGAAGTTTTGAACGTGCAGGGTTCGCAGCATGCCCGGGTTTTAACCGGGGACAGACGGCTGGTCAATTGTTCAGTGCGACTTTTGTTCAGTGTCCCGGCAAAACCTTCTCAAGAACAAGACGATGCCCGCCAAAAAAAGCCAGCTCAGGTCGGCGCCGCCAGACGCGCACGCACAGCCCGCACGCGCCCCGGGTGGCTCCACATTGACCTTTGGCCCGCCGCCTTCGGGACTCACCGGAGGCTGCTCGGGTTCGACTGGCGTGACGGGTTCCTCTGGTTGAAGCTCCGGTGAGGGTGCAGGCAGCGCGAAGCCCGCCAGCAGCGCATCGAAGAGCGCTTGTCGCGCCGCCGCGCCGACAATCGTTTCAAGACCAAAACCAGCGTAGAACACTGACCCAGACAGCACCGCGCCGCCGCGGCCGTCGGGATAGGTCAGCGCAAGGCCCCCACTGGTCGCCGACACAACGTCCGGAAAGGTCACCGCGTAACTGCCGTGTGTACCGTCATCGAGCTCGAAGGTTGCACCAAGTCCACCCACTTCGAGCGACTGCGCATCGTCCGCCACGTAAGCCGCATGCAGCACGTTCGCCAAAAACGCTTTGTCCGCGGCATCCCCGCGCGATAAGTCGTACGCGATCTCTTCGCCGCTGATGATCAACGCGCCGCCGCCTGCAACATGCGCCGTTAGAGCCGCAATTAGCGCAGGTGAAACACTGTCGTGCTCGGTCGAATCTTTGCCGCACGCCACATCCACCAGCGCGTACTCCGCAAGCGAGGGAACGGCGTCATCCAGCGCGCCGTCAAAAAACACGGAAAGTGCGCCGCCATGTCGCAAGCTCACGCGCAGGTCGTTGTCGACGTCCTGCACCCACGCATCCCGGCGGTCATAGGCATGCACCACGAGCACGTTCGCAGGCTGCCCGCGAGTCTTCACGCCGCGATAGCGCGCTGCGACTGCTGCAGAAGGATAGCCCTCGCCGCTCGCATTTAGTGCCGCCACCGAAAACGCGTAGGCTGTGCCCGGTTGCAAATCGGTGAGCACGAGCGAGGTGCCAGACACTTCCGTGCCTGCATCGAACGCCGGAGCGCCGTCTGCGCCCAGCCCAGTGACCCGGTACACTTTGTACGACGTGGCGCCTGGCACCGGCGTCCAGCGCACGCGGAGCGAGCCGTCCGCCACATTGACCGCAGAGACACCGCGCGGCCTGTCTGGCACTGCCTCTGCCGAGGCAACGAACAAGCGCGCAATGCCGCGGGCCACCGAACGCGCCAGTGCTTCTCTGAAACGTGGATCATGGAGCGCACGGTTGTCGGCCATTTTCGGCGAGGACGCGTCGGTCCCTTTCGTAATGTTGTCGAAAAACGCGGTCTCAACCAACACGCCGGGCGCATCAATCAGATTGCGCACTTCACCAAAATTCGCCACCCGCGCCGAGCGATCCTTCCAATTCGGATCCCATTCCGCCTGCAGGCCGTCGATGATCGAGCGTTGCATGGTTTCCGCAAAATTGGCCGAGCCAGGTGGATCATCACAATCGGTCGCTTGGCTGCTGAGCGTGAAGTCGGCGCTGGTCTGACAGGAGTAGCGGTAGACGCTGGTCCCAGTGGCGGTCGTTCCAGACGCCGATCCTGCGCCAGAAGCATTCGCGTGAATCGACACATACGCATCGATGTCCAGTGATTCGGCGTAGACAGGTCTAATGTTGACGTCACCGTTGGCAGTCACGGCGCTCGCAGCCCCGGCCCAGGTGACATAGGTTTTTGCGGCCATTTGCCAAAACGGTTTCCCAGCGAACGTACCGCCGCCGAACTTCACCTGCCCGAGGCTGAGTGCAGCCGAACCATCACTCGTCCAAGTCAGGGTTCCTGCAGAACCAAACCAAAAGCGTCCGAGGGATCGCCAAAAAGCGCCAGGCTGGGTTTGATCCACGTCTACGAGCGACTCGCCGCCAGCGTACGCGACCAGCATACCCGCGGCAGTGCTTCGATCAGCGCCGGCAGTCCAACGCGCATACGCACGACGAAAGCCAGGCGCAGGAAAAGAGGCTGCGAATTCAGCGGTGCCACCTTGACCTTTTGCGATCACGCCGTTTTGCGCGGGCACGGAGGTGACCGGCGCCGCGTTGATCACGGCCTCCGCCACGGAGTGATCGGCTTCTCGCGTAAACACAACCTCGCCGCCCATGCCTTCAATCAAGGGGGCGAGCTGGTTCGTCACGAACTCTGCCGTGAAAAAGTCCTCGATAATGCCGCGGCAGTTTCCGCAGCCGTTAAAGTCCCAACGCGATCGCTGCGTGCGCCAGCCTGTTCCGTCTTCCAACCAGCCGTGGCCAGCAACGAGCGCAATGCGCTTTCCGGCGAGCACACCGCGGGCACCCGTACGCTGCGACAGCAAGCGCAACCCTTTGGGTTTGCGAAGCTTCACCGGTGCTTTGCCGCCAAGCGGCTGCAAGGTGCCGTCTGGCAAACGGCGCAAGAT
>JBIKMD010000897.1:0-3075 GCA_044359465.1 Myxococcota bacterium | reverse complement strand
ACCACGTGGCACGCGCCTCGTGACCAGGCGCTCCAAGGACCGTAAAGTTCGCATCGCTTTCTGAAAAATCGAAGGTCTCGAACTCGTTGCGCCACGCGAGCAACGCCTGCAGCGCCGGTGACGCCGAGGGAAATGAGCGCAGCCGGCAGGACGCGAGCAGCTCTGCCAAGTGGTCAGCGCCGCTGATCCGAACGCGGTGGTCCATCAAACCGCGTCCGAGCAGCGGCGCGACACGGGCGAAGTAGTGTTCCTTCATAGTGCGACCTCGTCCGTGCGGACGGTGGAGCCATCAGCGGCAACCAAAAACCGTTGCGCAGCAGCATTCGGAAAATCGCAAGGTACAAAAATGATCTCTCTGAGCTGGTTGCCCTCGCGAACAACGTAGCGCCGATAGCCATCGAAGAGCGTCGCGCTGCGTACTTGTTTCCCGTTCCTTCTTGCGCGCCGTGCAAAACGTCGCAGCATGGCCCGGGCACGCGGACTTAGCGGCGGCGCGAGCGCCCAATTGATGAGCCGATGCGCATCAGCGATCACCTCCGCAAAACCAAGGTCAACGATTTGGTTCTGATCATCGAGGCCGAAACACTGCAGCGCCCAGCCATTGCTTGTGTTGCGGCAAGCAATGAAGCTGAACGAAGTTCGTAGGCCGCACATCACATTTTGTTCGCGAAGAGGCAGCATGTGGCCGTGGTAGTCACCGAGTGACGGTTTCGTATGGTCACTCGCGAAAGGATGCGAGTGTAGATACGCTGCCACACGCAAACGTGGATGCGCGCTCACTAGACGCGTGACGGCCTTTTCCATTCTGCCGTTTGTCTGCGCGAGCACTTGCACTTGCAGCGCGCTGTTGTGCTGCTTGTCCTGTGGCACACGGAGCATCCGCGCGATGACTACGGTTTCAATCGCGCCTAGCCCGCGCTCGAGTGACGGAGGCGCGGCGCCCGATTGTAGTGCCACGAGTGGCAACAAGATCCCCTCGTTTGGCGCCACACGATCTAACTCTTGGCACATGTCGTTCCATGCACTTTGGGCGATGACGATTCGCATGGTCAGCTCACAATCGCGAACGCACTCTGTTTGCCGTTCGCAAAGTTCAGAAGTTTGATGACGTGCGCAAACGCGCGTTGCTGCAAGGTCTCGCGGCAACTCATCTCTGAATGCCATTCACCACTGGCAAAGAGGCACATCTGGTGATTCGAAAGCATGTGGAAGGTGTGACTCACCTCCTCTTGCGGCATGCCTTTGATCCGACGAATCGCTGGGGAATAGTGCACCCGTAGCGGCGTCAGCGGAAACCCAAGCGGAATGGGCACCACGAGTGGCACGAGCAGATAGGTGCCAATCGACGGATGTGTTCCGACCACGTGTTGCGGCGGCGGTGCTGTGATGAGCGACTGCTTGATGTGCGTGAGCCCGTCGATGCCAATGGGTGGTAAGAGCCCGAACCAAGCAGGCTCGTGCGCAGCGGTGAGGCTAAATGGTTTCTCGCACTGAGAGCACCGGACGCCACGATCGAAGACGAGAACGCCCTCACACTTTGCGCACCTCGTGAGGGTGCCGCCTTTTGCAACGCTGAGGATCCAACGTGGAAAGTCTTGCTGCATCTCTGTCAGCTCGCGCTCGAGCCTTGGCAAATCAAAGCCACTGCGCATTTGAAGCACGGCACCGGTGTCGACGGTGAAACGTTTACTCAGCGTTGAGCCGTCTTTCTGCCGCACGGGAAACTGCTGTGTGAACATGGACGCTCCTTTTTCAGTTGTGGGTGTGGACCGCAGACGCTCAGGCAAAAGTGGCTCGTTCGAGCTGAATGCGTGTCTTGTCTTGCGTGCGTGTTGGCCGGTCATCGAGCAGCTCGGCAGCCGTGATGGCAGGTTGCGGCTGCGTCATCAGGGCTTGTGGTGCGCTGAGCGACTGACCATCGCCGCTAAACACACCGTCACCGCGATCCAGGTAGGTGCGATTCGTCGCCGGGCAGTACATGCGTGAGGCGCCAAGCTGAACGTGATGGGTGAGCAACTTTGGCTCGGGGCAGCAGGTGCAAGTGGCGCGAACGAGTCCGGCGATTGTAGTTTGCGATTCCATGTTTCTTTCTCCGTTTTTGAAGTGTCACTCAGCGTGCGCGGGAAATTCCGCGAGCGCTGATGTCTGCGAGTCCTTGATCCATGAGCTCGTCGATGGCGGCGGCGTCGAACACGAGTGCGCTCGGCACCAGCACATAGCCGTGACCGTCGCTGGCCCGGTGTGGCTCTTTGGTTCTGCTGCACTGCACGCCATCTGCGACGCGCGTGAGCGGCCGCCTTGGGCGGCAACATTGGCAGAGGCCAAACGGAAGATCTTCGATCAAACGAAAACCTGCCTCCTCGCCCAGCCTCAAATGCTCTTTCTGTGAATGCGCGCAGACCAGCGTTTCCGTGCCAGGTTCTTGCACGAGCACCTTCTTCGGCAAGCAACACGCGCAGGTGCCAAAGCGTAGGCGTGCCAGATCCAAAAAGTCCCCACGGCCGTTCGGAATGAACTCGGCGCCGCAGCCGCTGCAGCGCAAACGATAGTCGACCCACGCTACGCCAGCGCGGCAGTGACAACACGTGATGCGCTCTGGGGCAGCCGCACGACTCTCTGCTGCAAACGGATCCGCTTCTTCGCCCAAGGCCAAACACGCATAAACAATGGCTGCTTGATCGAGCCCAGCATTTGCTGCGCGCTCTTGTCCTTGCGACGCGAGAACAAGCTTGGTGGTGACCGGCGAGCCGCAGAGCGAGCCAAAGCGAGGCGCAAGCTCAAGCGAGTAGGTCACACCGTTATGAAGCGCAGGGCAGCGTGATTCGTCGATCACGACGCTCTTCACCTCGGGCTCAATGCGCATGCGCAAAAGCACTGTGGTGCCGCTGCGGAGCACAAGCTCGACATCGTCAATGAAGCCCTTGTCGAGCGTCCAGAACACAGTGAGACGGCGACTTTGTGGCATCACACGCAAGGCGGAGAGCTTTGCTACATCCGCTTCGATGCCCTGACGCGTGCGCTCTTCGCTGGCGAGTGAGCCCGCTCGCGGCGTCACAGTCCACCACGGAGACACGC
>JBIKMD010000898.1:0-3075 GCA_044359465.1 Myxococcota bacterium | reverse complement strand
CGTTCATGTTTGGGGCAATCACGATTGCCGTCCTACCGCTCCTACTAAGGTTAGGAAGAGCCGCGACCCCTGAGCGCGTTTCCGACCATACTGACAATGGCAAAGACGAGGAACACGAAGAACAGAATCTTCGCCACGCCTGCCGCGCTCGACGCGATAAACCCAAAGCCAAACACACCGGCAAAAATGGCAATCAAAAAGAAGATGGCGGCCCAGTATAACATGCGATGTCTCCCTGTTTGGTGGAACGAAGACTCGATAAGCAATGAAGGTGCCAACGCGTTTGGACTGCAGCGCTCGCTCATAGGGCAGACTGCTAGGCTGAGGCCCAAACGCCCCATGCAAAAATGCCCCGCCGGGTTAAATTTGACACCCCTGCTTACGACGGCAACAATCCACACGGCCATGAAGTGTTTGATGAATTTGGCGCGGCTCGCGCTTATGTGTGTCTTAGTGTCGCTGGCGCCGAGTCTCGCGCGAGCGGACGAGACCATGCAGCTCGCCGTTGGCCAGCAGCGTGTCATCACCATGAGTGGCATTACGCGCGTGGCGATCGCGAACGAAAAAGTCGCGGACGTCAAAGCACTCTCGCCGAGTCAGCTGCTCATTACGGCGCTTGCGCAAGGCCAGACAGAGCTCACCATTTTTCGTGGCCAAGCGCAGTCCAAATACGCCATCACGGTAAGCGCTGCGGATCCGCGCCAAGTGGTTCGCGAAGTGAAGAAACTGCTCGGCGATCGTGAAGGCATTACCGTCAACGTCACTGGTGAGCGCATCATCCTCGAGGGTTACGCGCTCACGCTGGATGACATGCAGCGCGTCGAGCAAGTGACGCAGATGTACCCGCAAGTCATCAAGAACAACGTACGCCTCGATCCAAGCGCCAAAAACGCCGTGGCGCAGCAAGTGAACTCAGCGCTGCAACGAGCTGGCCTGCGAGGCGCTATTGCGACGGTCGTTGGAAGTACGGTGTTTCTCGAAGGCAAAGTCGAGAACGAAGGCGACATGAAAAAAGCCGACCTCGTGATCAAGTCGATCGGCGAGAACATTCAGAACCTCCTGACAATTGGTTCCACTAAGATGGTGGTCATCGACGTGGAGTTCATGGAAGTGCTCACCACGAGTCGCGACGTCATTGGCATCACCTACCCGACTGACATTACGGCCAAGCCGGAGTTCAACTTCAGCGCACAACGCGTGTTTCTCCCCGCCGGCCAGCCTGACCCCTTGCAGCTTGGCGGCAACCTCAAGGCAAGCGCCAACTTTGGTTTCGGCTTTCAGTTTAACGACGGCGTCACCCGCACGCTTGCGCACCCACGCCTAGTTTGTGCGAGTGGCGAAAAAGCGAGCTTCCTGTCGGGCGGCGAAATTCCGATTCCGCTCATCAGCGGCCTTGGTGGTCTGAGCGTGCAGTTCAAAGAGTACGGGATCAAGCTCGCCATGGAGCCGGTCGCGGACGCACGCGCGATTCACCTGGCCATAGAGGCAGAGGTCAGCGACATCGATTACAGCGTGGCTGTCCAGAACATTCCGGGTCTCACATCGCGCAAGGTGCACACCAACATTGCTGTGCGAAGCGGCGAGACCATCGCGCTCAGCGGCCTGCTCGCCAACGTCTCCGGTAAGGCCACAAGCAAATTGCCGCTGCTTGGGAACATCCCGATTTTGGGCGAGCTCTTCAAGTCGCGCGCGTTCAATGATCGAAAAAGCGAGCTGATCATTTTCGTGACGCCTCGCCTCGTGGATCCAGATGACGAGGCGCTCAAACAAGCGATCGTCGACATGACAGAACGTCTAGACAAAGCTTCACGCGAAGTTCGGTGGGGCGTGTTCGATTAATGCGAGGAATTTGCAAATGACATTCAGCGTCGTCATCAATGAAAAAGGCGGAGCCACGGAGCACAAGGATTTCGACAAAGACGAAATTACGATCGGCCGCGTCAAAGAGAACGACATTGTTCTGGCAAAGAACAACATCAGCAAGCGGCACGTGCGCATCGTGCGCAAAGAAGACAAATTCAAGATCATCGACCTGAAGTCGACTAACGGCACATATATCAACGGTCGCCGCATCGACGGTCCCTACGACCTCAAAGAAGGCGACAAGATTTACGTCGGCGACTACACGCTAGAGTTGTCTGGCGCCGCAGAAGAGGACGTTGCGCCTCCGCAGATCAAGAAGGCGAAACCACCGCCGCCACCAGAAACCAGTGACGTCGTCCAAACCAAAGCGCCAGAAGAAGACTGGGAAGGCGGCCCGCCAGCGGCCGCAGCGGCGGAAGAGGATGATGATTGGGGCGTCAAAGGCGACGCGCCATCGGCATCGAGCGAGCTGGATCTAGACTCCTTGCTAGCGAGCAGCGGTGGAACACCAGACAAAGCCGATCCCAAAGCAACGATGCAGCTCGACGACGCACCGGCGCAAGCACCTGAGGAAGAAGAAGAAGAAGTCGCGCCTCCGCCGCCCCCAGCCAAAAAAGCGGTCAAGGCGGCGCCTCCTCCAATGGCCGAAGAAGCGACGCCCGCACCCGCGCCAAAACCGGAACCCAAGTCGGCTCCTCAGCCACGCGCAGCCGCACCGGCTGCCCGCATGAGCAACGCGGGAACACAGTCGCAAATGAGCGCGGTAAATGCCGCCTCACAGACCGTGCACAAACGCCTGCTCAAATCGCTCGATTTGCGCAGCCTGGATCTGAACAACCTAGACGAAGCGGCACTACGCGCCCGTGCCTCGAAGAACCTCGACGAGCTGCTCGACGACATGGAGGCACAGAAACAAGTGCCAGCCGGCGTCAACCGCGAAGAGCTCAAACAAGCCGTGCTCGACGAAGCCCTTGGACTCGGCCCACTCGAAGAGCTGCTTCGCGATGACGACATCAGCGAGATCATGGTCAACGGACCAAGCACCATCTTCGTCGAACGTGACGGGCGCATTGAGCTGTCAGACCGCAACTTCGTAGATGCACAAGCCTTGCTCACGACGATTGAGCGTATCGTTGCACGTATTGGCCGCCGCGTGGATGAGTCGTCGCCTATGGTCGATGCGCGCCTGCCAGATGGATCGCGCGTGAATGC
>JBIKMD010000896.1:0-3089 GCA_044359465.1 Myxococcota bacterium | reverse complement strand
ACGCTGCACGAGTTGCTCTGGGATCACACCGATCACTTTGCCGCCCGCGCCGAGCACTGCGTCTGCGCAAACGCCCATGAGACCGACGTGCGCGCCGCCATAGACGAGGTTCAACTTGTGTTCGCCAAGAAAGGTGCCGAGCGCGTGCGCAGCCTCTTTATAGAGAGCGCGATTGCCCGAGGAAGAAGCGCAATACACCGTGACACTACGGATCATGGTGCGGGCTTACGAGCTTCGGGGCGTCCCATCAAGCGTCCAAAAGAAGACGCTGATCCATCAAAAAGACCGTGCAACGTACTCACACATTTGTTAACGCGCACCGTCGTTCTTTGGGTGTCAGCAGTTTCTGTGGAGGTCTCATCTATGCGGAACCATCTCGCGGCGGCTCTCGTCGCCCTTGGCGTCATGGGCGGTGTATTCGGCGGCTTCACGCGTTCGGCGGCAGCACAAACCGTGCAATGCGACATCCCCAACATCCTGATTTTGCTGGACATTTCCGGCTCAATGAACAAAGGCAGCCCGCAAAAATATGGGGAGGCCATTGCCGGTATTGACCAAGCTCTGCAGCAGTTCGAAGGGCGCGCCAAGTTCGGTCTCATGGTGTTCCCGCGTCCAAATGAGGCCGCCACGACCTATGGTTATTGCACAACCTCGGCGTCCATGGCGGTCCCTTTTGCGATCAATAACCGCCAGGCAATCAAAGACTACCTCTCGCCGGGTGGCTCCAGGTACTTTGGTGGACCCAAGGGCACCTACGACACGCCTCTCTACCAAGGTCTGAGCGCGGCAGCGGCTTTACCAGACTTCGTCGCCGGTCAGAAAAACGTCGTGTTGCTGATTAGCGACGGTGCGCAGGATTGCTGCCGTAAGCAGGATTTCAATTCGACACCGGACTGCATTCCCAACACCGCGATCTTGGAATCAAACGAGGCAGAAGCCAACCGCCTTGCCATCGTCGGTCTCACCAGCCTGATGAGCAGCAATGCGATTGCGCTCTATGCGCTCGGCTTCTCGTCGGACTCCGACGCGAGCTTGCTCAATCGACTGGCGGCGGCGGCAGGTACTGGACGTTCGCCAAACTGTGACGCCACGGGTACGGTCGCCGGCGCGGCCAACAGCTGTTACACGCCAGCAAATGACGCAGCGTCGCTCGCCGCGGCGCTGGGTTCAGTGGTGCAGACCGTTGGCCAAGAAGTGTGTGACGGCGTGGACAACGACTGCGATGGCAAGATCGACAACGTGCCAGGCACGAGCGATCGTTTGACCCGGCCATGCTCTGCTCAGTGCGGTGACGGACTGCAAACGTGCATCACGCCAGCGGGCGGCAACTACGAAAAATGGTCCGCCTGCGACGTACCAGCGCCGCAAAAAGAAGTGTGCGACGGCAAGGACAACGACTGCGACGGCGAGGTGGATGAAAACTTGTCGCTCGATTGCTCTAACTGCCGCGGCGCAGGTTCGCTCGATTGTGTGGACGGCAAAATGACCGAGTGCAGCGCGCCGCAGGTGTTGTCGATCACGGATTGTTCGGATCCGGTTGAGCCACTGAACGAGCAAGTGAAGGACATTGACGACGTGCCAAAACGTCGAGGCACGATCATCGATGGCTGCGGCTGTGGCACCTCGTCGTCCTCCGCCTCGGGTTATTTGGTTGTTGCGGCCGTGCTATTCGTGCTCGCACGCCGCCGCCGCCGTGCTTAATACGTTCTCGCGCGGCGCTGGTCCTAGGCGCACGTTGTTTCTCCACGGGTTCTTAGGCTCCGCGCGGAATCTGAATTCACTCGCGCAAAAAGTCTCCGAGCTGCGTCCAGACCTCGAGATTATCTGCGCCGATATGCCTGGGCATGGTGTGTCACCTCCCATGCAAGCGCCCTACACGCTGCGCGCGCTTGTTGAGCCCGTTGTCGAGCTCATCGAATCGCTTGGTGAAGTGGTCATTGTAGGTCACTCCATGGGTGGACGTGTGGCCATTGAAGCCGCGGTCGCTAGGCCGGCGCTCGTGGAGCAAGTGATCTTGCTCGATATTGCGCCGGGTCCAATTGGCGATCGCAACAAGGGACTAGAAGCGGTAGCCAAAGGCTTGTTGTCAGCGCCACCCCACGTGGCGTCGCGAGCAGAAGCACGGGCAGCCTTGGTCGCCGGCGGGCTCAGCCCGTCACTCGCCGATTGGTTGTTGATGAATCTTTCGAACGATCCGAAGGGCGGGTTGTCCTGGCGTGTTGACCGGCAGGCGCTCGTAGAATTTGGCGCAGCATCGCGCGCTGATGACTTGTGGGATCACGCTGAGGCCGTAGCGAGTAAGTTGCGTGCGGCCTATGGCACAAAGTCGGGCTTCGTGACGGAGGACGATCGCACGCGCCTGCGTGCACTAGGCGTGGAGCCCTTCCCGCTCGACTCGGATCATTATGTGCACGTGGACGCGCTCGAGGCGCTGTCACAATGGCTAGCCAAAACCATTCATGGCGTAGCCAGCCACTGAGCGACCCCCTAAACGCCAACCACGTCTAAGCCCAGCGCCGCCGCTGCCCTAGCTAGAACTACTGGTTTTAGAATCTTGGTGTGTCGCTCGTCTGGCCTTTGTGTCGACGGATGGGCAAACGTCAGAGCGCAGTGAACGCCGGCGACCGATACAAACGGCTGGGCCTCTTTCTCGCTCGCATCGAGGGCGTTATCGGCCATCGGGACGATGCGCCAGAGGGCGACCAGGCGGTGCTCGGTGTGTACGCCAAGAAAAGTGCTTGGCGCGATGAAGAGTCGTTGCATGGATCGTGGACGACACCGGTAACCCGAAAAAAGGCGCGCGACTGGTGGCGTCGCTGCCGTGCTGTCCCGGATGTCGAGGGCGCCATTTATACCACAGCTGTAGTCGCTCACTGCGCTAGAGTTGGGCAACGAGAGATCGCACGCGACCTTCGAACGCGGCTCCGCTTTGCTTCCGCTCGGACGTAGGCGTTGCTGAGACGGCCTTGGTCGCCTCGCTGCAAGTGCTGCTAGTGCTTTGGCGTGCACCGCCTGTTTGCCGCAGCACTCGGGGCCGGGCAGCCGCTACCGGGATGGGAGGTCCTCCCACGAGTCAGGACACGAGCATG
>JBIKMD010000895.1:0-3090 GCA_044359465.1 Myxococcota bacterium | reverse complement strand
CAACTCTTGCGTGGCGCGTTTCCTTGAGTCTGGTCCCGCAAAAGATTTGTTGACGCTTTGAATGCAAGCTTCGAGCAGCGAAGCTAAGGGCGATCACGCTAATTGCGCTATCGGACATCTTATGGACCCTTTGGCGACCGCACGGACAATCTCTTCTGGTTTGCACACGCCAAGCGCAAACGCGTTGACCAGGATGTTCCCGTCGTAACTCTTGTCGAAGTACACCTCACCCGCGACCGTGGGAACACCAATCGCGTTGCCGTAGCCACCAATGCCTTTCACGACGCCCCGCAAAAGGTGCGCTGTTTTAGGATGATCAGGTCGGCCAAAACGCAGGCTGTTCATGAGCGCAATCGGACGCGCGCCCATCGTGAAGATGTCGCGAAGAATACCGCCTACACCCGTTGCCGCACCTTGCACGGGCTCGATGTAGCTTGGATGGTTGTGCGATTCGATCTTGAAGACGGCGCAAATACCGCCGCCAAGATCCACTGCGCCAGCGTTCTCACCTGGCCCCTGAACGACTTTGGGCCCTTTGGTGGGGAACTTTTTCAGATGCACTTTGCTCGACTTGTACGAGCAATGTTCGCTCCACAGCGCCGAGAACAGGCCGAGCTCAGTCAGTGTTGGGTTGCGGCCCAGGCGCCTCAGCACTGACTGCCACTCGTCTTCGGAAAGACCGAATTTTCTAGCGAGATCTTTCGTACCACGTGGCTCTTCGTGCTTGCTCATTTTAGCACCGACGCGAGCAGCGCGAGACCGTCGACACTGCCCAGCATGGGATCACTCGCGCGTTCAGGATGCGGCATTAATCCCACCACGTTGCGCTTGCTGTTACAGAGCCCGGCAATGCGCCGCTTGCTCCCGTTGGGATTGCGCGCTTCGTAGCGGAAAATGACGCGCCTTTCTGCTTCCAAACGATCGAGCGTCTCGTCATCCGCAAAGTAGTTGCCATCGCCATGCGCAATCGGCAGCGTCAGCGTCTTCTTGAGCAGCCCTTTGCTCCAAGGCGTATCGTCTTGCTCAACCTCCACGCGCACGTCTTCACAGATGAAGTTGAGCGAGGTGTTTCTGAGCAGCGCGCCTTCGAGCAATCCGGCTTCGCACAAGATCTGAAAGCCGTTACAAATGCCGAGCACGGGTCCGCCGCGATCTGCAAACGCCTTTAATTCAGGCATGATGTGCGCTCGCGCCGCCATGGCGCCGGTTCGTAAATAGTCGCCGTAGGAAAACCCGCCGGGCAGCACGACAGCATCTGTCTGCTCGAGCTTGGTATCTTCGTGCCAACCTTTGATCAGCGTGCAGCCAAGCTTGTCGGCGAATGCCCGCTGCACGTCCCGATCGCAATTGCTTCCTGGGAACGTGATGACGGTCACCCGCATCTCAATCTCCAAGCTCGGTAACGGTGAATTTCTCAATCACGGAGTTGCAAAAGAGCTCTTTGCTCGCACGTTCGACGAGGGCTTGGCCGAGCGATGTGCTCGGCGGTTGGATGCTCGGTGCAGCAATGGCAACTCTTGCGTGGCGCGTTTCCTTGAGTCTGGTCCCGCAAAAGATTTGTTGACGCTTTGAATGCAAGCTTCGAGCAGCGAAGCTAAGGGCGATCACGCTAATTGCGCTATCGGACATCTTATGGACATGGACTCCTACCAGCGAGTCGTGCGCAGCACGGTGCTCGTAACGCCATCTGGCGCTTTCAACGCGCCGGTTGCGCCCGGAGCGCCGTGGCCGAAAGTTCCAAACAAGTAGATATCAACGGTCGGGGCGATCAGAACCTCCGTGTCCGGCCCCGTGAGGACTGCGGCGACTGAACCGCCAGCGCCCGGGTAGCCAGCGTCGCCAGCGCCGCCATTGCCACCGCGACCGCCGTTGCCGCCAAACAAGCCATTGGCACCAGGACAGCCGTCTTTGCTGGGATGAGCAAACGTCCACGTGTTTCCAATGCCGCCAATCGCACCATCGCCGCCATTGCCGACGACCAGGCTCGTCGCGCCTCGCACTTCCAATGGCCGCCCACTCACAATGGCGATGCTATGACCACCGTGCCCGCCGCCGCCGCCGCCTTTTCCGGCAACGCCGCCAGCACCACCCGCACCGCCGCAGCCGCCGTACAAAAGCTGAGAACACGCAGGTGATCCCTCGATGGTATTGTTCGCGTTGCCACCGCCGCCGCCGCCACCGCCGGGCTGATCGGAGCGGCCAGCGAAGGTGGGATGATCATACTCAGGTGAGAAGCGTCCCAGCGCCCAGGCTCGCGCGGATTCAACTTGAGAAAGCGTCACTAGCTGCCACGGACGCGCAGTGTTCACGCCGTCCGCACCGTCTGCACCGTCACGTCCATTTTCTCCGGGGAGTGGTGCCTCGGGGATCACTTCAAAAGCGGCCAATGGAGATCACTTCAAAAGCGGCCAATGGCCAAGGCCGAGACAGAAGTTGCCCATACAGTTTCGCTTCGCGGATCGAAAGAACAAATCACGCGTGAACCTCAGGCTTTGTGGTCTTGGCCGATCCGATTCGCTTCATGCGCCAGCTCAGCGGCCCTGCTTCGAGCACGTGCGAGTGATGCATGAGCCGGTCCACGAAGGCTGACGCGGCGGCGGTGTCGCCGAGCATCTTGCCCCAATCGTCGAGCGGCCGATTCGACGCGAGCATGGTGCTGCCACGCTCGTAACGACGCATGATCAGCTCGAGAATGTCTTCGGCTGCCGTTGGCGGAAGCTTCTTCATTCCTAGGTCGTCGATGATCAGCAGCTCAGCGGCGGCGATGTCTGCCATCAGCTTCTTGCGGGTTCCGCTGAGCGCCGCGTCGGCGAAGTCCTCCAGCAGGTCGTGCGCCTCGAAGTAGCGCACGCTGACGCCGCGAAGCACGAGCGCAATTCCGATCGCCTGCGCGAGATGCGATTTGCCGGTGCCGGGAGGACCAAGAAACAACGCGTCCTCGTGGCGATCAACGAACGCGCCAGTGGCCAGCTCGAAGAGTAGCTTGCGGTTCATCTTCTTGTTGAAGTCGAAATCGAAGCCGTCGAGCGTTCGATCGGGGTCGCGAAAGTTGGCGATCTTCATGCGTCGTTCGGCGCGACGTCCGGTGCG
>JBIKMD010000893.1:0-3091 GCA_044359465.1 Myxococcota bacterium | reverse complement strand
ATGCGGTCGAGATTCGATTCGGTCGCACCTACCCACTTGCTACGGAAACTGCCGAACTTCACGGCAGTCAGGTCGCTCTCTTTGGCAAAGGCTTCGGCAACAAAGGTCTTTCCCGTGCCCATCGGCCCCACAAAGAGAAAGCCCATGGGCACACGCGCGGTGTCACCCTCGCGGATGGACTTGGCTACGCGGTTGAGCTCGCGCTTCACCTCTTCCATGCCGCCTACGGCTTCGAAGTTGTGCTTCGGCTCGATGAACTCGAGGAGCCCAGCGCATTCCCGCTCGATGATGGATCGCTTGTGCTTGGCGACGAGCTTTTCCATCTGCGGCGTAATGCCGTTACCGCCAGTGTGCGGCATGGCCTTCTTTGGCGCCACAAGCGCATGCACTTCGTCAGGCGTCATGCCTTTGGTGATCTTTGCCAGCCCCTCTACGCGCTCAGGAGTACCTTCATCCCCGAGCAGCGAAGTGATGAGTTTCTTGCGTTGTTCGACGTCATCGGCTGCATCATCCGGGCTCAAGATGCCGCGAATCTGTACCAGCTTTAGACCTGCCGTAATTTCCGCCAAGCGGTCGATCGATGCTTGATCGAATTTGGGAGCAAGCAGCCTGATGGCGTCTTTGCGCTCGGTTTCGTTCGGCAGCGGGATGCGAATCGCGCTGACGCGTGCGTTGTTGACGAGTCGCGGGTGCAGCTCGCTGAGGTTTTCCGTCACCAAGATCACCACGTTGTCCGAGTGATCGAGCGCGGGCAGCGAAGCCCAGCGGTGCAGCGTGACCAGCGCCGCGCGGTCATTGTCCGAGTACATGGACAAGTCAGCGGCCGGCGCGAGCGATTCCGCATAGGTCAGCACCACGGCAAAACGGGCTTCGGTGACGAGCGCGCGTTCGAGCAGTGGCAAAACCTTGTCCCTGCTCTTGTGCAGCAAAAGCTCGTCGAGCCCTTCGAGCTTGCCCTTGCGCTTGTGAAACTTCACACCCGTCGAGTTGTTGTAGAACACGATGGTGTCTTTGTTGCCGCCGAGCATCACCGTGCCAATGAACTCTTCTACAGGCAGCTCCTTGCCTTCATGCAGCACCACATCGTGCACGTTGCCGTGCAAGATGAACTGCGACGCTTCACCGCGGATGTAACGTTGCCTCAGCTCACTGGCCCATTCAGGTAACGGCATGGTTCAAGTCCTCTTAGTTCGAATTTCCCACCAGCAACGCATCGGCTTCTCTCGCGGTTTCGCGCACGGCATTCACGCCATCGATCAACTCATCGAGTTGGCCACTGAGCTCTTGCGGACTACGCATGGAGACGATTTGGTCAGCCAGCAGAGCAAACGAGTTTTCAATCAGTTCGAGCTGCCGCTGCGCACGCTCTACGAACTCACGAATCTCACGTAGGCGCTCTAGCCGGCGCATCACGACGTCGAGATTCTTGCGCGCGAGGTCCGTGGCGCCCTTTCCACTCGCGATCTCTTTTTCGTACTGCCGCTGCAGACGTTCCACTTCGCCAATGTCTTCTTTGTCGAGGTACTGCGTGTAGCGGCCGAGCGTGACACAGAGATCGATGAAATTGTCGGTCAGCTTTTGCAGCTTGCCAATCTCACCCGCGAGGAGCTCACTGTGCAGCGTACGATTGTCCATGGCGAGCTTGGTGATCTCCGCCTGCTTCAACATGAGCGCACGGCAGCGCTGGCGATGTTGCTCTTTCATGCGCTGCAATTGTTCGAAACGACGCTCTTCTTGCTTGAGCGCTTCCTCTCGATCGAGCGTCTTATCGATGCGGCTGCGCAGGAACTTGCTATCAGGCCCGTACACCATCCACAGCGCTTCTAGACCCAAGCCAGCGACGAGGATCCACCAATCCCCGGTCATTGCCGAAGCCGTCGCCGCGCCGCCGAGCAAGGTGTAGTTGTAGACGTTGTGAAAAAGACGACGCGCGTAATCGCGATAAGAGCGCGGCTTGACGCCTGCTTCTTCGAGCAATTGTTTTCTGCGTTCCAATTGGTCGCTGAAGTCGCTCATCGTTCGTCGCTCATGGTTGCTTGCCCGGTTTGGCGTAAACCATGTCGAGCAGCTTTTGCTCTACCGCTCGAAACTCGGGCGCCGCCTTGAGCGCTGCGCTGCGCTCGTGAAACTCGGGCACGTCTACGCGGTGCAGCACCCGTGTGGGCCGGCGGTCGAGCACATAACACGTATCCGCTACGTATACGGCCTCACTCACATCGTGCGTCACGAGCACAATCGTATTGTCTTCTTTACGCGCGATATCCAAAATCAACGTTTGCATATCCCAACGTGTCTGCGGGTCGAGCGCGCCAAAGGGCTCATCCATCAGCAGCAGCGCAGGCTTGTTGATCAACGTGCGCGCAATCGCCACCCGTTGTTTCATGCCGCCCGAGAGTTGCTTCGGATAGTAGTTGCCGTAGTCCTGAAGCTGCACCAGCTTGAGGTAGTGATCGACGCGGTCCTTGCGTTCCGCTGGCGGCACACCTTTGAGCTTGAGCCCGTACTCGACGTTTTGGCGCACGGTGAGCCAACCAAACGATGTGTATTGTTGAAAGACCATGCCACGGTCTGCGCCGACGGTTTCTACCGGCGCGCCGCCCGATTTGATGAACCCCTTCGTGGGTCGCAGCAAACCCGCAATGGCTTTGAGCACAGTCGATTTGCCGCATCCAGAGGGTCCAAGCATGACGATCACTTCCCCCACACCCGGTTTGTCTACGACCTCGAGCGCGAAGTCTCGGACGGCTTCCGTCGTCTGACCATCGCTGCGCACGAAAGTCACACCAAGGTCTTTGACCTCGAGCTTCAACCCCTTGCTCGCCGGCACCTCTGCGGAAGATGTCATACTTCCCTCCAGCGAAAGAGCAGCTTCGAGCTCAAGCGAATGATCAAATCAGTGATCAGCCCGATGGCGCCAATCACGAACAAACCAGCAAAGCTCCAGTTGGCTTTGGAATGCGACCGCGCGAGCTCGACCATGTACCCTAGTCCGCCGCCAGGATTCACGGCCTCGGCCAGAATGACATAAGTCCAGGCAATCGCATTCATGACGCGAAACGAGTCCCAAATTTCCGGGAGCGCTGCAGGAATG
>JBIKMD010000894.1:0-3091 GCA_044359465.1 Myxococcota bacterium | reverse complement strand
GCGAGTTCATGAATCGGATTGTCTCCAAGATTGTCGAGATCGATGGCGGCGACCTGATCACCTACGGCGGCGACTACGAGTTCTACGAGAAACAGCGCGCACTCGCCGAAGCGCAGCAAGAAGCGCAGTTCGAGCGCCAGCAGGCCATGCTCGCCAAGGAAAAGGCGTTCATTGCGCGCTTCAAGGCCCGCGCCTCACACGCGGCGCAAGTGCAGTCGCGCGTGAAGAAGCTCGAAAAGATTGATTTGGTCGAACCGCCCAAACGTACCGTCAAAGTGGCCTTTGAGTTCAGCCCGCCGCCGCGCTCTGGTGACGAAGTCGCCAAGGTGCAAAAGGTGAGCAAGAAGTACGGGTCGAAGGTCATCTACGACAACTTCGACTTCCTCGTGCGGCGCAAAGAACGCTGGTGCGTCATGGGCGTCAACGGCGCAGGCAAATCGACGCTGCTCAAGTTGATTGCGCAAGAGACCAAAGCCGATGCTGGTAACGTTGCGCTCGGTGCGAACGTGAAAATGGGCTACTTCGCGCAGCATGCGATGGACGTGCTCGACCCAGACAAGACGGTTTGGGATTCGCTGAATGACGCCTTTCCCAAAGCATCGATCGGCGCGTTGCGAACGCTTGCGGGCTGCTTTGGCTTTTCGGGCGGCGAGGTAGAAAAGAAAACGCGCTCGCTGTCTGGTGGTGAGAAAGCCCGGCTCGTGCTTGCACGAATGCTCTTCGATCCGCCGAACTTTCTAATCCTGGATGAGCCGACGAACCATTTGGACATGCAGACCAAAGAAATGCTCGTCGAAGCGCTGAAGAACTTCGAAGGTACCATGCTCTTCGTCTCCCACGATCGGCACTTCTTGAGTGCCTTGTCTAACCGCGTGCTCGAGATCCTTCCGGATGGCGCACACCCCTACGGCGGAGGCTACACAGAATACGTGCAAAAGACCGGCCGTGAAGCCCCGGGTGTTCACGCTTGATCCCATTGGCTCTAGCACTGCTTCTTGCTGCGCCGCCGATTCGCGAGTTGGTGCAGGCGCGAAACGCCTATCCCGTTCAGATCCAGACCGACGTGTTCGACGTGCTCGATGTCAGCTTCGAGAAGAAACTGGTCGCATTTCGGCATATTTACAGATTGCCACCGCCGGATGCACCGGTTGATGACCAAGGGAGCGATGACCTCCTTCCCGCGCAAACCCCAGGTGGGACGGAACTGACGCGGTGTTTGTATCCCGGCCTGCGCGACTACCCTCAGTCCGGCATGATCGTCGGCATCTATGACCTAGCAGCGGATCGTTTAAAGGGCGCTTTCCTGATTTACGAGTCAACCATGGGCGCATGCACCACTCCGGAGAAATACGAAGCCGCTAGAGCGCGCGCAGAGAAGCGCTTCAAGGCTGAGGGGCTTGCTAGTCAAAGAAGCGTGTCAGCGTTGGCGCTCGCCGAACCCAAAGACGGTGTGCAGAACTTCGTGCTCAGTAATGGCAAGAAACGCTACGAGTTTCGCGCCACGAACGTGCACCACAGCGAGGGTGAGCCCGCAAACGCTTGCGGCGATGCCTTTATGGTGACGGGTGGTGTCATCACACTCGCCGGGAAGACGGTTTGGGTGCGCTGCCAGCGTGATAATTTTCGCAACATCAGCGGCGGTGCGTTCGTCTATCCCCAGGCGATCATCAAAGGGAAGCAAGCAGTGTTCGTGGAGCGCTTCCGTCACTCGTCATTCGAGGAGGGCTCGCCGAGCCGCGAGCTGTGGTCTTTCACCAAGATTTTCACATTGAAGTGAGCTCAGTCGCAGCTCTTTAGCGGGCTTTCATCTTTGCAACGACTGCTTGCAAGCGCGCTTGCCCGTCTGAGCTTTTCCACGATTGTACGAAGGTGCGCAGGCTTTCGTCTTTGCCCGCATCCATGCGCGCGAGTGCGTCTGCACGGAGTGCGCGTTTGGTATTGGCCGCCGCAGCGCGCGACACTTGGGCCACGTCTGCGAGCTTTTCTCTAGCGTAGCTATCGAGCGCGTCGCTCAGCTCATGGAAGAAGCCGAGCTCGCAGGCGCGTTCTTTGTTGACGAGCTCGCCGAGCAGCAGCGCGCGTGCGCCGGCCACAGGGTCCAGCGCGGAGCGAACAATCTCGAAGGCACTGATAGGGAAAGAGAGGCCGAGGCGCGTCTCGTTCACGCCGATCGTCCCTGTGTCACGCGCGCCGAGGCGCAGATCCCCGGTGCAAAGTAAGATGGCGCCTCCGGCGATCGCGCTTCCTTTGACTGCAACGACGACAGGCCGCTCGTACGCAAAAATGGTGCGAAAGGTGCGATGGAACAAGTCGAGAAAGGCAGCGAAGGCGGCGTCATCGAATGCCAGCACTTCGTTCAGATCGAGACCGCCGCAAAACACTTTCTCTCTACCCATGAGCAAGACTGCATCTGCGTCTTCTTGAAACGCCGCGTGCAGCGCGTGCAGCATCTTGGTGCTGAGGACATTCGCTTTGCCGTCGTCGAGCGTGAGATGCAGGGTGTTACCGTGGCGTTGACTCGTGATCACTTCAGAACTCCAACGAGAGAAAGCAATGGTTTGGCCACGCCGCCAATCCCTTCAGCGACGATGCAAGAGACGGCAATCGTGGTGAGCGTCACCTCTGACCACTTGAGCCAGCGGCCGAGCACAATCCACATGAGCACGCCGCCAAGGAAGAACGAGAGACCCGCCGAGACGCTGAGCACTAGGCCGAGCCCCACGCCTGTCGACTCTGGTACGAAGCGTTTCAAGCGTGGAACGCCCTCGATGAGGACGTAGATCGCGCCGATAACTGCGCCAATGAGCAGCGCACGCAAGGCGTTCTCTGGAAGTGGTTTGGAACCGTCGAAAATCTGTGCGCTCGCGGCCCACATTTTTGCGACGGGAGCCGGGAGCTTGGTGTCGAAAGTCATGGGCGCACGCGCTTGGAGCTGCAGGAACACGAAAGCCGAGACCAGCGCGCAGGGTATGACCGTTGCGAGCTGCGTCCAAAATTGATGGCGTGCAGGCACTTTGAACGCGCGGCCGTAGACGAGGTCGCCCGTGAGCACGCTGGCTTGAGAGCCACTGCCGGCTACGAAGCCGGCGCC
>JBIKMD010000892.1:0-3094 GCA_044359465.1 Myxococcota bacterium | reverse complement strand
CCGTTTGTTTTCCTATGCAGACGCGCAGCGGTACCGCGTCGGCACGAACTATCTGCAACTGCCCGTCAATCGTCCGCGCGTAGCCTCGCGCAATAACAACCAAGCAGGCGCGATGAACGGCGCTGCGACAAACGACGAGATCAACTACGAACCATCGATCAAAAATGAGCTGAGCGAGACGCCTGCTTACGCCTTTTCAAGAACCCAACTGAGCGGAACAACGCAGCAACAGAGCATCACGAAGACCGACAATTTTTCGCAAGCAGGCGCGTTTTACACCCGGCTCGATGCAGCCGCGCGCGACCGTCTCGTGTCGAGCTTTGCAAACGATCTCAAACAAGTGGTGGATGCCGGGGTGAAGGCGCGGATCGTGGCGGCCATCACCCAAGCGAACGCCGACTACGGCGCGAAACTATCGAAGGCCATTGGTCTCAACAAATAAGGAGCGTTGATGATGCGTCGCTCAGCCATAGCCGTTGTTTGTGCAGTGCTTGCCATGATCTTGGCCCTAGGTTTGTCGTCACCGCATGGGAACGCTGCGCCCAAACGTACATTGCCTCTCGCCGAGGCGGAGCAGATCTTACTCGCGGCTGCTCGCGCCGGAGAGACGGAGATCGTTCGCGGGCTCGTAGACGCCGGTGTTTCCAGCGAAACCCGCGACACCAAGGGCTACTCGCCATTGATTCTCGCTGCGTATCACGGCCATTTGGCGACCGTGGAAGCCTTGCTGTCGCTCGGCGCCAAGCCATGCCGCGGTGATGCGAGAGGAAACACGGCGCTCATGGGCGCCGCCTTCAAAGGCCATTTGCAAATCGTCGCGCGACTCGCGAAGGAAAAGTGCGAGGTTGATCAGCGCAATGCACTCGGCCAAACGGCGCTCATGTTTGCGTCCCTGTTTGGAAGACACGCTGCGGCGAACGCGCTCGAGGCAGCTGGCGCCAATGCCGATCAAAAAGATGCAAGCGGACGCTCAGCACGAGATTGGGCAACCACGCAGATCGAACGTCCCTAACGTGCAGTTCAGCGCGTGCATTCGTAAAACACAAAGGTAGCGCGTACGCCTTCGGAGGTTTTTCCCGGCGGAAACAACAACCGTTTGCTGCACACCAGATCATAGGCGCCGCCAAGCAGCTCCTGCGTAGACTTTTCCGCGTCTGACTCGCGCGTCCACTCAAGCACTGCGACACACGATGTTTTGCGGCAATCAACACTCGTCACGCTGAGGCTTCCTGTGGTCTCCAACTTGGCAAAATCCTTCTGGAGCGTGAATGCAGCCTTCTCTGCCCACTCCACGTCAATCGAGTCCTCCCAATGTTTCGCGACGAGCGCCTCTGGTGTGGGCGCGGGCGCTTTTCGGACCCGAGGTGTCACCGGACCCGTTTGTTTTTTCACTACAGGTTGTGACGCCGGCGCGCTCTCCACCACCGCCGGAGGTGCAGGGGGTGGCGCCGCCGGTTTCACACCTTCGTCAACCTGCATGGAACGTTCGTAGCCGCTGGGTTTGGTCTCTGGCGCGTCGCTGACCAAGTGAGGCAGATACCCGACCGCGGCGCCAACAACCACGCCCAGGGCGAACGGCGGAAGCCATTTGTTCATGCCAAAGACTAGCATCCCTGAGCAGAATGACGCAGGAAAGCCGCGTGGCCGACCGTACCCGCACTGCGCCTCGTTGTTTGCGCTGCCGCATGCTGCCGAATCTGTGCATTTGCTCGGAGCTCGTGACCCAGCACATCGCGACGCAGGTCATCTGCGTCTTGAGCCGCGTCGAGCAGTGGAAAACGACGAACACGGGTCATCTGGCCTCGCTCGTTCTCGACAACTGCGAGCTGCGCGTTCGTGGCGATGAAACGCAGCCGCTGCAAACGGACGATTTAGAGGACGCCGCGCACCGCACCTACGTGATGTTTCCAGCCGAGGATGCCGTGGTTCTAGACCGTGCCTTGATTGCTGAGGACCCCCGTCCATTTCGGCTGATTTACCCTGACGCCACCTGGCAACAGGCGCGCCGGATCATGAAACGTGTGCCTGAGCTCAAGGCTGCCAAAAAGTGCGTTTTGCCAACTTTCGCTGCGTCCAAGTATCGCTTACGCAAAAATCCGCGCGAAGGTGGGCTCTGCACCTTCGAAGCGATCATGGAGGCACTTTGCCTCATTGAAGGCGAGCATTTGCGTGCACCGCTCGAGCGGATTTTCCGTATTTTCGTGGACCGAACGCTGTGGAGCCGAGGCGAGCTGCCCGCAAGCGACGTGCTCGGTGGCATCAGCAAAGAGGCCATGGACTATAAGGGAAGTGAATCGTCCGGCCTCTTAACCACGCACATGGGCTTGCGCTTTGGTAAGTACCGGCGCATTCCTACGCCATAAATATGCACGACGACATTTTGAACGAAATCAAACGCGCCGTTGAGTCCTCTATTGAAGGCAGCAAGGCCTCTGCCTCTAGCCCCTCTGGTGGTCATTTCGAGGTGCGCGTCAAAGCCGCAGCCTTCTCTGGCAAAACGCCGCTCCAACAACAACGCATGGTGCTCACCGCCATTTCGCACTTGATGAAGGGCGACAACGCGCCGGTACACGCGGTCGACAAGATTCACATCGAAGTCTGAGACTTCTGCGCTCACGGCTGCGCGTAAACGAGCTCAAGCGCCGTAGCGGGCGCCTACGTCTTTTGCTTCAGACCGTTCCATCGTCCGCCCCACTGCGCTACGCACGAGCCATGGATGAACAGCGGATGCAGGCGATCGAAGAGAAGGTCGCCTACCTAGAAAAATCGTTCTCGGACTTAGACGGTGTCATGCGTGAGTTTTCGACGCGCCTCGACACCTTGCTCACGCAAGTGCAGCGTCTCACGGGAATTGACCACGTGCTGCGCGAACGAGAGGCGCCGGCAGACGACAAACCGCCGCACTACTAATGAGAGAACAAACTTTCACAGCATCAGGCCTGAAGCTCGCAGCCAAGGTGTACGGGCCCGACAATGGGCATCCGGTCTTGGCCATGCACGGCTGGCTGGATAACGCAGGAAGCTTCGACCGCTTAGCGCCGCTGCTTCCTTCGCTACGCATCGTGGCCGTGGACCTCCCAGGGCACGGCTTGTC
>JBIKMD010000891.1:0-3098 GCA_044359465.1 Myxococcota bacterium | reverse complement strand
CTGGTGATGCCAGAAGACTTGGGCGATCTGCCGCTGCGGCTCGACCCACTCACCCTGGTTCGAATGTGGCTCATTTTGCTGCCGCTGGCTTTGCTCGCCTCTTCCGTTCAAGTGTTGATCGGCACACTCGCCAAGGGCTTCAAAGAAGCCCAAGCCAGCCTGTCTTACATCTCACTCGTACCCATGGTGCCAGGCATGCTCGTAGCGTTCTCCGCGCCTGAGCCGAGCTTAGCGCTCATGTTCGTGCCGTGCTTGAGCGAACAATTAATCATGAGCGCGTGGCTCAAAGGCATGACGCTTTCGCCGCTCTTGCTTGCAACGTCCATCACCACAACGAGCGTCGCCGCCTTCGCTCTCGCTGGGTTCACCATTCAGCGTTTCAAGAGCGATCGTTTCCTCTAAGGCACGTGCGGGGGCAAGTTCGCTGCTGTTCGTCGATGTCAGGCGTGAGAAGCCGCTTCCTCATGCTCGGCGAGCGTACCTTCGACGATACGACCGTCCGAGATTCTCACCACGCGCCGCGCGTTTTTCATTACGCGGGGATCATGCGTCGAGAACAAGAAGGTCACGCCCTTCTCTTTGTTCAAACGCACCATGAGATCGATGATCTGATCGCTCGTCTTCGAATCGAGGTTCGCGGTGGGCTCGTCAGCAAGGACCAACACAGGCTCGGTGGCGAGCGCGCGCGCAATGGCAACACGCTGCCTTTGACCACCTGAAAGCTCGTCTGGACGATGGTTCAGAAAGGGCCCGAGACCAACGTCTTCCGCAATTTGTTTAGCGCGAGCACGAAGTTTGGCTTTGGGCTCCGGAACCTCACGCACCAAACAGGGGAACTCGATGTTCTCAATGACATCGAGCACCGGAATCAAATTGAACATTTGAAAAATGAAACCGATTTTTTCGTTGCGAATGGCAGCCAGGTCATCGAAGTCCTTGCCCACGACCTCTTTGCCTTCCAACAAATAGCGTCCACTCGTTTGCCGATCCAGACAGCCAATGATGTTGAGCAAAGTCGTCTTGCCGGAACCAGAGGGCCCCATGACCACTGTGAACTCACCCTTCTCAACGTTGAGATCCACGCCTTTGAGCGCAACCACTTTGGTCTTACCGAGCTCGTATTCTTTGGTGATCCCAGACAGCTGAATGATGCTCATGCGAGCCCCTTAGTAGAACGCGCGCGCTTCCAGGAAGATGCGCACGTCGTATGGAAAGACACTGTACTCTGAATACTTTTGCCCAAAGGCTTCGACTTGCCCAACCGGTAAACCACGAATCGGGATGAAACCCGAGAGCTGGAAGTTGAGCCACTCTAAGGCATTCCACGTGACGCTCGGAATCAACACCCCAGAGAGATCTTCTAGCCCAGCGAGCAACACCACGTTGAGCGTGAAGTCATCCGCGATCTTTGGCTTGGTGTAAGTGATGAACAGGTAGTGGCGACGGAGCGGATCGAAAGAAAAGCGCGTGACGATTGAGCCGTTCCCGCCGCCCGCTTGTTGCGCCGAGCCACTCACCAGACCTTGCTGACGTGCGAGCACAAAACCGCGTACGAAGTTCTGCAGCTCGGTTGGCGTGTACCCGTCACCCACATAGAGGTACTCGATGTTGAGCGTGCTTTCGTCGCGAAATTGCGTACGCCCACCTACGAGAAGACGAGGATACAAGAGGTTGCTCTCGAGCTTCGACTGCGCGAACAATGGTTTGCCGGTGAGGACGCACCCCGCTGCATCTTCTTGGCTGCGCACGCAACCACCGTCCACGTAAGTCCTCTGCGAGCCTTCGGTCAGGAGCAGCTCAAAATGCAGCTCATAGCTCGTGAAAAAATAGCGAGAAAACGACAGCCCGACGCGCGACTTGTTCTTGAAGCTGTCACCGTACAGATTCGAGAAATAGTACATGAAGTTGACGTCTGAGTTCAGGATGAGCGCATAGATCCGGCCCGCCATAATGTAGTGGAACTCGCCGTCTGTGCGTGGATCGGGAAACAAACGATTGGCGTTGTAAGCGGTTTGCTCGAGCACGGTGTTGCGCGGTGCAAAGTCCGGGTACTTCAAGAACTGATACGGAAGCCCATTCTCAGTGTAGAGCACTTGCGGAGCGAAAACGTAGCTGAAGGTCACGAACTCGGTTGGCACCTCGAGCTTGGCGAGGATGGCGCCTGTGCGCTGCAAATTAGGGTCTGAGGGATCGCGGCCAGGATTGAGCAAATCGGTGGGATTGTTCGCAAACCCTGAGCCCCACACGATGCGGCGCTTACCCACGAGAATATTGAAATTGGGTACTGGTGAGTAGCTCAAGTAGAGCTCGCTCAGCACGAAGCTGGGACGCAAACTGGCAACGTCGTGATCGACTGCGCTTCGCCGGTTGCCATCAGGACCAAGCTCCACGAACCAGCCGCCTTGCTGGAAAAAAGCAGAGGCGTCGCCACCTACGAAGGCACCTTCCCAGAGCGGCCGACGGAGCTGGATGTTCGCTTCCATCAAGTTGTTGATCTGCGCTAGGTCACGCGACGCAGTAGGCGCAGTGAGATCGACCCAGCTGAAGGTGAAGCGGTCCATGACGTAGCCGTTCACTTCGATGCCGGATTTCACCGCTTGAATACCTGCGGTTGTATCACCTGACGCCGCAGGGCCCTCACCAAACGCGGAGGCCGCCTCGCGCATGGCGGCTGCCAAAGGATCTTCTTCCTCCATGGGGGCCGATGCGGGTTCCGAGGTGGCCGCGATGAAGAGGAAGAGCGCGATCATCGTCCTAGATCATCGAGTACGAACTTGGTCGCAGGTGCGTCGACTTTGATGTTGTAGTCGACGAACGCCAGCTCGGAGAAACGTTTGGTCGCCAGCTCGTTGCGCATGCTGATGCGCGCAGGACGTTTGAAGCCGTGAAAGTCTTTGACGTCGCT
Source organism: Myxococcota bacterium (assembly GCA_044359465.1). GTDB lineage: Bacteria > Myxococcota > JADLHZ01 > JADLHZ01 > JADLHZ01 > JADLHZ01. Next base: position 193 of record JBIKMD010000891.1, on the reverse strand, counting down.
GAACTTGGATGTGCGCGTGAGCTTGCCACTCTCCGCGTAGTACTCGCCTTTCAGCGGGAGACTCGTCTTCTCATCGAGCCAAAGCACGATGCGATTGTAGGACGCGTCCGGAACCTTTGCCGTCAGATCGAGCACGACTTGGCCGGCCGGCGGCGGTGTCTCGTGAAACTTCACGCTAAAGTCTAAGCTCAAG
>JBIKMD010000889.1:0-3099 GCA_044359465.1 Myxococcota bacterium | reverse complement strand
GACGACGTGCTGCGATCCATGCGTCGTGGAAAAGCCGAGGCGGGCACCAAGCTCCTGCTCGACAAACTCAAAGAACGTTTGCCTGAGCTGGTCATTCGCACAACCTTCATCGTCGGCTACCCCGGCGAAACAGACGCGCACTTCGAGACACTCTACGAGTTCGTGAAACAATATGAGTTCGATCGCGTAGGGGTGTTCACCTATTCGCAAGAAGACGGCACGCCCGCGTCAGAGCTCGGCGATCAAGTGCCACACGAAGTGGCGCTCGAACGTCAGAGCCGCTTGATGAAATTGCAGCAGAAGATCTCCAAGAAAAAGCTACGCGCTCTCAAAGGAAAGACCATTGAAGTGCTCGTGGAAGGCACCAGCGAAGAGACAGATCTTTTGCTTCAAGGTCGCTACTACGGCCAAGCGCCAGAGATTGACGGCTGCGTGCTCATCAACGACGGCACGGCCAATCCTGGCGACTACGTCAAAGTGAAAATCACCCAAATCGGCGACTACGACGTGGTGGGCAAAATCGTCGGCGTCGTACAAAAAGCGCGGCACGATGCGAGCGCGGTGGCGCCAGTGTCCAATCCAACCGTGGGCGGTCTGCGCAGCTCGTTGCCTATTCTCTCCTGAGCGAGCGCCGAAGCGCGCTTAGAGCCAACGCCGCCCGTTCATACGGTAGCGTTCCGGAACGCCGCTTGTTGCACCATCATCTCGCAGTAGCTTCATGTTGAAATGCACAATGTGCCAGAGGGCTGCGACACCGTCTGTCCATTTGATCTTTTTGCCTTCCAAATACGAGCGCGGGAAGTACGAGATTGGCACTTCTGCTACGCGCACGCGCAGCACCGCGATTTTGGCCGTAAGCTCGGGTTCGATTCCAAAGCGTGGAGATTCGAGCCGAAGACCGCGCGCAATGTCACCACGCATGGCTTTGTAACAGGTCTCCATGTCGGTCAGATACAGCCCGGACACCACGTTGGATGTGAGCGTGAGTAGTCGGTTGATGGCGTAATGGAAGGTACGGTGGACTGTCTGAGAGCTCTTGTAGCGTGAGCCAAAGACAACATCGGCTTTGTCGTCCAAGATGGGGCGTACGACTGCTTCGATATCGTCTAGTGAGTATTCGAAGTCCGCATCTTGAATCATGACGATAACACCGGTGGTCTCTGAGATACCTCGTGCGACTGCGGCGCCTTTGCCGATGTTCCTCTCCTGGCAAACGAGCTTCCAGCCCTGCTGAGCGCAGTGCTCTTTCAAGATGTCTCGCGACCCGTCTGTGGAGCAGTCGTCTACGAACACGATTTCCGTTGGGAAAGCGAACGCATGACTCGCGAGCGCCACACACCAATCCGCTAGATGGCGGGCTTCGTTGTACACGGGCACAACGAGCGAGAGGGTTGGGCTAGGTGTAGCGCTCTGAGCGATCGCAGAGCTACGACGTGTTTTCTTCTGTGCCATCGGCGGCTGCGTAACTCGGACCCGACCCGTGGCGCTAGTGGCGGCCAATCCCCTGATAGTCGAAACCAAGCGCGCGCATGGACTGCGGATCGTAGACGTTTCGCCCGTCGAGCACGAGGTTGCCTCTCATCAAGCCGCGGATACGTTGGAAGTCCGGGCGGCGAAACTCCTGCCACTCGGTGACTAGCAGCCATGCATCTGCGCCTTGGAGCACGGCGTAGGGGTCTTCAGAAAAAACCACATCTTTGCCTGCGTAGAGACGTCGACCGTGTTCCAGCGCCGCGGGGTCTGTGACCCGTACATGCGCGCCGGCGGAGAGCAACGCGTCGATGATGGTGAGCGCGGGTGCTTCTCGAATGTCGTCCGTTTTTGGCTTGAAGGCGAGCCCCCAGAGCGCCACGACTTTGCCGTGTAGCTCGCCAAATCGGGCAATCAGCTTGTCGACGAGCAAGTGCTTTTGTCTTTGGTTGATGGCTTCAACAGCATCCAGCATGGGCGTGCGCAGGTCGCTTGCGCGAGCAAGGGCTGCCAGCGCTTGCACATCCTTTGGAAAACAAGAGCCTCCGTATCCCACGCCAGGAAACATGAAGAGGTGCCCAATGCGCCGGTCGTGACCAATCGCCTTTCTCACGGTGTCGATGTCTGCGTGGAGGACGTCTGCCAATTGCGCCATTTCATTCATGAACGAAATGCGCGTCGCAAGAAACGCGTTCGCCACGTATTTGCTGAGCTCACTCGATTCGAGATCCATGAACAGAATAGGATTCTCGGTACGCACAAAGGGCTCGTAAATATGCCGCATCACCTCGCGCGCGTGCACGCTCTCACAACCGACTACAACACGATCGGGCTTCATGAAGTCATTGAGCGCGTCGCCCTCTTTCAAGAACTCCGGGTTCGAAACGATCTCGACGGCATGTTTGCAACGTTCGGCAAGTAGTTTGCCGAGCTTGCGTCCGGTGCCAACTGGCACGGTGCTCTTGGTGACGACAGTGCAGGGTCCGGTGAGCGCCTCTGCTACGACTTCCGCTACGCTGAAGATTGCACCAAGATCGGCGGAGCCGCCTGAGCCTTGCGGCGTGCCTACCGCAAGAAACACGACCTCTGCGCCTGCGACCGCCGCGCGGGTGTCAGTTGTAAAACTGAGGCGCTGCGCTCTTGCGTTGCGACTCACCAGATCCTTCAGTCCCGGTTCATAAATCGGGATCTCGTTTTGCTGTAACAGCGCAATCTTGCTGGCGTCGTTGTCAACACAAACAACGGCGTGCCCGCTGTCTGCCAAACAAGCGCCTGTGACCAACCCGACATAGCCAGTGCCAATAACGACGATCTTCATGCTGAGCTCTTTGTCTGCGCCAGGGCCTTGCGAAAGTAGTCGAGGGTTTTGATGAGGCCGGTGTCCAGATCGACACGCGGTGACCAGCCGAGGGCAGATTGGGCAAGGCTAATGTCCGGGCGCCGCTGCTCGGGGTCGTCTTGCGGCAGAGGACGATGCTCGATGCGTAGTGGAACGCCAAGCAGCCTCGCGATGATCTCGGCTGTGTCATGCATGCTGCGCTCGTTTGGATTGCCTAGGTTGATGGGACCTGAGATGCCGTCTTTTGTCATCATCGCCAGAAAGCCATCTACCAGATCGTCTACATAGCA
>JBIKMD010000890.1:0-3099 GCA_044359465.1 Myxococcota bacterium | reverse complement strand
CAGATTTCACCGCCCCAGCCGTCGTCAACGGCGAGTTCAAAGACGTCTCGTTGTCGGATTCACGCGGCAAGTGGACCGTCTTGTTCTTCTACCCACTCGACTTCACCTTCATCTGCCCAACCGAGATCACCGAGTTCAGCAAACGTATCGACGAGTTCAAAGAGCTCAACGCTGTTGTTCTCGGCTGCTCGACGGACTCGCAGCACAGCCACAAAGCGTGGATCAAGAACGGCCTCGGCGAGATCAAATACCCGCTGCTCGCCGACATGACGCGTGAAGTGTCGCGCCAATACGGCGTGCTCATGGAAGACAAAGGCTTCTCGCTCCGCGGCACCTTCCTCATCGATCCAGACGGAAAGCTCCGCTGGTCGCAAATCAATGACACCGGCGTGGGCCGCTCGGTCGGCGAAGTCATTCGTTCGCTCGCAGCGCTCCAAACCGGCGAGCTCTGCCCGGTGGAATGGAAGCCAGGTCAAAAGACCCTCGGCAAGTAAGCACTGAGTTTTGGACATCATGGGGTCAGGTACCGTTTCCAAAAACGGTATCTGACCCCATTTTATTTTGGTCGCCTTCAGGCCATTGACCGGCGGGACGTCAATTCCGTTTGACATAGACAAATGGCATTGACGTAGCGTTCCACGAAATCCCAAGTCTTTTCCGCATGGCGCGCTGATTGCAGTTCCCTAGCCATGAACAACGCAACCCGCATGCTGGCCGTCTACAATCGCTACGCAGAAAACCGAGACAACTCCGAAGCGACCTACAGTAGCACACGCGACGAACTGCTCGCGCTCGCCACAGAACCTACCTCCGGCACAACACCAGATACGATAGAGCCGGGCGAACAAGCCGTGCTCGACGATCTATGGAGTACGTTCATGAACATGCGCGCGTTTGCCACGCGCGTGGAGCCGCCAACACCTTTGGGTAGCCGTTTTGCTGGTTCTGTCGGCGGCGGCATTGCCTTGATCACCAACCAATCGCGCCCTGGGTTGATGGAAAACACGGAGCTCATCGTCGGCAACCTCAGCTTTCGTTACTACGCGGAAGTCATGGCGACGGACTTGATGCGACTGGAACTTTTTGCGGGCGCGAACATGGCGTGGGGGCACATCCGCGCAGGCGCACACGAACGCGGTTATATCTCGGCCGACGTGACCGGGGGTTTGGCTGCAGTGCTACCCGTGAATGAGTGGTTGGCATTGCGCTTCAGCCCGGCGCTCAGCCTCGGCATGGAGCACTCGGCGTTTGTTGACCCGCGGGGCACAGAGGTGGGTGGCGGACCGCATCTTGCGTTTTCGGCGCGCGTTGGCCTGGATCTGGGTCCGTTCACAGTCTTCGCGCAGGGCACCGCTAGCCTTGGCACAACCCTTTCGGATTCCGGGCCAGCGTCCTCTCTAGAAGCGAGCGCGCTCTCCACCCTCTCGGCGACTGGTGGTGTCGAGCTGTCTTTCTGAGCTCTTCGGCTATCTCTGGTGCTCATGGACTAGCCGAATGTTGAGAAACGATCAGCGCAGCGCCGGGTCGCCGCCGCGTGGCATGGCGAAGCTGCAAATGGCCTGCCGCGGATCGAAGTCGATCCCGGCGCGAAGCAAGGTTTCGCGATTGGCCGACGAGTAACCATCCAGCCCAGGCGTCCACCCGCCTACAGCGCGCGCAGCCAGCTTACTAATGGCCAGTTCGGAGTGCGGCTCACCGGGGCGAACCACAAAACGTCGAACGAGCGCAGCGGCAATCTCTGTTGCACTCTCCCTTGGAAGCTCGTGCGCCACTGCGCTGAACGCAGAAAGGATGCGATTTCGGACTGCTGGCGGGCTGGAATACGCGTACGCGACGATCGCGTAGCGACCAGCGGGTGACCACAGCAAGTTTTGGAACGTCTGCAAATGTGCGGCTGTGAGGCCGTCGTGCATGAGCGCCGCCGTCACGTCGCGCGAGCGCTGCATCATCGTTTCGGCGGCAGGACTCATGGTTCCAGGGAGCAACGGCTCGTGTCGAACGGGGCTGATTGGTGGCATATGATGTATCCCTCGAGTGAGTGTTTCGGTTGTTTGCTTTCACTCGAGCGTCGCATCGCTGTGACGGACGTTTGTTGCTGAGCGACTCTTGGCAACTAAACGACTGCTTCTTTGGACAAACGCAAAGGCACTCGCTGCAGGACCTACGGATGATTCGTTTCGTACTTTGCAAGAATCGCTGGCGTCACATCACGTAGGATGCTCGCCAGCAGTGCCTCAATTTGTGCTGTCGATACTTCGCCGCTTGCGAACAACGCGGGCTCGGCTTTTGGAATGGCCGCCGACGCGTAGAACTCGGGATTGTTTGGAAGCACCAGCGCGATCTGACCGCCAGTCTCTGTAGCGACTACAAAGCCCGTCCAATAGGGCTTGCCGGCAATCTCCGGACGCAGACACTCCCCTAAGAGGGACAAACCTGCATCGCGTGCGGCCATGGTGACGAACCCTGCGAGCAACGCTTTGCGCAAATGCGCCTCAACCGCGGTGAGCGCGGGGATTTCTTGTGCGTCGTAACGCCGCTCAAAGAGCCAGCCGCCGGGCCGATCGAGCGTCACCACTGTATTGTTGCCGATGCGAAAAAACGCGAGTGTGTCTGGGCGTATCCCCAGAGCCGCAGCTTCGGCCTCCCACGCGTCGGTGCCACGCACGAGAGCCGGGTTGGCGATGCTGCCGGCGACCTGCATGCTAAACTGCCTCGTTGTCGATCCGGCCGGCGCGCCACCAGCTTCCAAGCGTCGTTTGCTCATGCTCTCGGTCTGCGTCGTGGGCGCCAGCGATGAAAGAGGCGGTACCTGCTCCGACGCACAAGCGACTGTCGCAGCAGATTCGCTTTGAGTTGCCTCTACTGTTGTAGGCTCAGGGACACGCACGAACGGTGTGACACGCATAGTGGCTCAATGTTCGGCGACTTGCAGCAATGCGTCTCCTTCGAACCGGCCGAGAACCGAGCAACGCGCAGGCAAATGCGGCCTCATCTTTCTTCCAGGGCGTGTCTCTGAATTGGTGTCCAGCCCATTTCGGCCGCTTTTAGGTGAGCCTAGGGAAGCAGTTTGGTGTCTAGCCGGCACGGGTGAAATCTAGC
>JBIKMD010000888.1:0-3100 GCA_044359465.1 Myxococcota bacterium | reverse complement strand
CGGGCCTTTGGGCTGCGGCGGCAAACGCAGGTGGTGATGCCCACTGCCAGGAATCTTCGTCATGCGCTCACACTTGCTTCTGCGCGGCGCACAGCTCTGGCTTTGGGTAGCGCGTTGATTTCGTCCACCAAACGCAACAAGCTTTCGCTGCGCGAGTCGTCTTGCGCCGCCAAGGCAAGCAGCGCGGGGACGAGCGTGCTCTGCATGCGTACAAAGAGCTTGCGCAACGAACGGTGCCGCTGCGCTTCCAAACGCACGAGCAAGCTGCAAGCCACCAAATCTTCGGTGAGCCCAACGAGGAGCTGCTCGCGGCCCACGGGCGAACGCGACAGCCGCGTGAGCGTTGGACACACGCTCCACAAACGTTTCCAGCGTTCTTCGAGTGAGCCTGCAGTGGTGGCATCGAGCACGAGCTGCACATCCTCTGCCCGCGCGCTCGCGAGCACCAGTAGCGCCGGGTAGATCCCCCGCCCCACTTCTAAGTGGTCCAGGGCGGTACGCACTTTTTCTTCCGTCAAGGCAGGCAAATCCGCGTAGCGAACGAAACGAAATTCGCTCCCAATCTGCATGCCCGTGGCTTTGGGCGGCGGCGGTTTCAGCGGAGTGTCTCGCGCATGACGCGGGCTTTTTCGCCGGCAAGCGTCAGGTCCATGCCTTCAGCAATGAACTTGGTCATGGCTTTGACGGCATGTTGGAAAATGTCGACGCTCTCACCTTTGAGGATCTTTGGATGCGAGAGATCTTGGCGGTCGTGGTTGCGTGGTTTGACCGGCGCGAAGCTCTCGGCTGAGGCTTCCAGCTTGCTGTCCTTGGGCGCGTCTTCGACCTTGAGTGATGAGGCCGGCGTGATGCCAGCAGAGGTACCCAGATGGCCGAGACCGAATTCGAAACCGTAGGACGTCGTGCTTTTCTTTCCGATCTTGCCGGTGGAAATGTCTGCGCTCAGCTCGATTTCAGTCGCAGGCACGGTGCCTTCGAACACCAGCTTGTAGCGATAGCGTTCTGAGTCGACCACCAAGATCTCTGCTGGCGGGAGCTTCAGCGCCTCACCGCCTTCTTTGATCACCTCGCCAAAATTCAGCTCGGGGTGGTTGACGAGCTTCTCGGCGCTGAAGTCACCGATCGGATCTTTCTTGAGCGGCACTTGTTTGGTGTAACGCCGCATCATGGTGCCGTCTTCTGAACGCGTGGAGAAACCTTTGGCGGCGAGCAAATTCGCTTCAATGGCATTGCTGCGTGTGCGCAGCACGCGGCCATCCTCTTCAACAAGATAGCGATCGCGAATGATGCCAGGTTGCGCAATACCGAGCTTCGTGAGCTCGGGGCGTTTCTTGCCCACGCCGAAGGCATCACAATCCTTCTGCGTCCACGGCGTTTTGGTATTGGGATTGAGCGCAAACGAGCCGTCAGGCTTGACCATGTCGTACTTGTGCACGCGCTCCATCTTCCAACCCTTGCCGAGGACCTTCTCGAGCAAGTCAGGACTACTCGCGAGCTTCTCGGCGTTGCTGATCACAGAGAGAATCTGCGCTTCGCTCTTCACCGTGTACTCGGTCTCCGTCTCCATTGACGTGGTGACTTTGGTACCGGGCGCAACGTAGGTCTTGAGCGTGGTCACAGCGCCGCTACTCAGTGGCAGCGACAGCGTAATGGGAACGATGTCGAAGGTTTGGCGCGCATCTTCTGCGGTGGGTTTCACCGAGATCGGGAGGCTGATCATTGTCGGAATCGTCGAGTGAAACGCACGTTCGGTGGGTTTGGAGAACACGGGCCGCACAGCGATTTGGTGCGCGCTCGTCACCCATGGAAATTCCTTGAGCAGATCTTTTTCGGAAATATTGATCGCGACTTGGGTGTGGTGGTTCGTTGGCTGCAAACAGTCTTTACTCGGTTTGAAAGTCCAGCTCGCATCCGAGACGAACTGTTGTTCGGGCCAAGCGATGCGAAGCGACGCGAGCTGCGTCACGCCGTTGTTTTGATACGGCACACCAATCTCCAGATGCGTCCATTCGTTGGCCACTTTCTGATCGTTGTGGCGCACGTCTACGAGCAGCGTGAAGCCTTTTTCCGGACCAGGCCATGCTTGCGCTTGGAGCGTGGCGGCGCCTTGGCTGACGACGCTCGCCTCAGGTGGCAAGTTCGTCAGCACTTTGGCGGTCATGGACGCCGCAGGGTCAATCGCGTTTGGAACGAGCACACCCGTCAACGCGGCGCCGCTCGTGTGAAGCGCCTCTCCAAGTTTGGTTTTGTGCGATTCGAGCGCGCTCGTAAATGACGCCGCCGTGTCTGGCATGGAAGGCAGCTTGGCGACCTTGGGCGCGGCTTCGCTTTTGAGGGTACCGGGTTTGCTTGGCGGCGCCCAAAGCTTGAGCTGCGATCCATCAACGAGCGACGTGAGCGGCACGTGCGAGCAGTCGAGCGCGCCCTTTCCGCGGTTCAAGGCATAAACATCGAAAATGGCTTTGAGGCCGTTTGCGTCGACCTTTGCACCTTGCCCAGCGAGCGCACTTTGCAATTTTTGCGACAGGTCTTCTTTGCTCGTGACGTCCGTAAGTTGGATGAGTCCGGCGTTGAACTTAAGCGAAAGATTTCCCATGGCGCCGCGCGATAGGGCAAAACCGGCGCGAAGGTCTAGAGAAATTGGATTAAAGCGAAATCAGATATTCGACACGCGACAAAGGACAATCCGCTGCGCGCTCGAGCGCTGGTCGGACTACGGCGCGTAGCAGCTCGTTTTCGTCGCCTGTGAGCCCGTGCGGCTTTGGTGTGAGATCCCCGGAGACGAACACGTTAGGATTGCCCGCCGAGCGTACCCGCATGCCTGCGTTTTCCATGATGTGTTGCTCGAGCGTGTCGAAGAAGGTCGTGCTCACATCGATGCGTTTCGCCCCGTTTGGCAGCGTTTTCACCACGAAAGGTGCGTCGGCCTGAAGCAGCGGCGCGCGCAGCCGACTGGTGAAGGCGAGCGCACCAAAATTGGCGACGTACGGCATGTTCGTGGGGGCGGTCGGGAACGTAAAATCGCCGTTCGTTCCAGCGACCGTGGCACCGATGGAAGCGCAGCTACCAGTCACGTTCGGGAACGCATCAGAACACGTGA
>JBIKMD010000887.1:0-3104 GCA_044359465.1 Myxococcota bacterium | reverse complement strand
ATCCAGGCGAAAACCTTGCGCAAGGTGTGTTCTATTGCGCAGTGATTGCGCTCTTTGGCGTTCCGCTCGCGACCTTATTGTGGCGAACGCCGCTCGTATTCGCAGCGCTGATCTTGCAACACACGAACGTGCGTCTGCCGCTGTGGCTCGACCAAGGTCTCAACCTGATCACACCTTCACCGCGTCAGCATCGCGTGCACCATTCGTCAGAGCCAGCGCGCACCGACTCAAACTTTGGCGTGCTGCTTACCCTCTGGGATCGCGCACTCGGCACCTACCTCTATCCAACCAAAGCCGATCCGCTGAAGGTGGGGTTGTGACCCGCAAGCCTCTCAACGCTTGAGACGGCGGAGCAACTTACCCGTAAACAAGGTGACCTCTGGCGTGCGCAGCAGCAGCGACGCCGCAATGTAAACCGCTCCGCACACTGCAACCGAACCAAGACCAAATACGAGGCGCCACGCCTGCGGCACGCTCGACGCAGGGGGAAGCGCGCGGAGCCCGAAGTAACCGGCAGCGCCCATAACGCCCGCAGCGATCAACACTTTGATGAACGAAAGAAGCGCAACGCGGCGTTCGGCGCGTTCTTCTGCGTCGATGGTGCCAGCGCGCTCGAGCATCAGCGACAACACAGCAATGTTTGCCCAAGCCCCAACGCTGAGACCGAGCGCCATGGCCAAAAACCCGAGATGTTCGCGCATGACGTAAGAAACCGCCACATTGCACACGACAGCCGAGAAGCTCGCAAGGAGCGGAATGTGCGTTCGCCGACGCGCATAGTAGATCGGTGCGAGCACTTTGACTGCCGAATACGCAAACAAGCCAATCGCGTAGACAGCAGTGGCCGACGCCACCGTGAGCGTGGTCTGCGCAGTGAAAGCCCCACGTTGGTAGATCATGGCGATGATCGGTTCAGACAGCACCCACAGGCCCACCGAAGACGGTACCGTCAAGAACGCGAGCAGCGACAGCGACTCACGCATGGTCCTCCGTACGCCCTTCTCGTCACCGAGTGCCACACGTTCAGCGAGCGCCGTCGTAGACACGGTCGCGATCGCCACACCAAAGACGCCAATCGGCAGATATAAAAGACGAAACGCATAATTCAACGACGCAGGTGCGCCGGGGAACTCGGAGGCGAAGCGGCTGTTGATCACGATATTGAGCTGGGTGGCCGCAAGACCGATCGTTGCCGGCGCCATCATGCGCATGATGGCTTTGACGTTGTCATCGATCTCGAAGCGAAGTTTGGGCCGAAAGCCAGACTTCAGCAGCGCTGGGAGCTGTACGAGCAGTTGCGCTGCCGAACCAACAGCAACGCCAAGGGCCCAGCCCCAAGCCGAGTCTTCGGGCGACAACGCCATCCACGCGATGACGATGCCAAAAGTAATCGCCACCAGATTGAACGCGCTCGAGGCAAATGCTGGCGGGCCAAAGATGCGTTGCGCGTTGAGCATGCCCATGGCCACGGCGGCAAAAGAGGTGAGCATGAGCGAGGGGAGCATCACACGCGTGAGCGACAGCGTGAGCGCCGCTTGCTCTGGCGAGCGCGCAAAACCCGGGGCAATCAGGTCCACAATAGGCCCAGTGAACAGATATCCCGCAAGTGTAAGCGCACCGATGACGACGAAGAGCACGCCCGCAACACGTTGACCGAGCGCAAACGCCTCCTCGCGTGATTGCTGCTTATCGACCTTGGTGAACGTGGGCACGAACGCCGCAGAGAGCGCACCTTCAGCGAGCAAATCCCGGAACATATTTGGGATGCGAAACGCGATATTGTACGCATCTGCTTGTGGACCCGCCGCGAGCAAAGCGGCGAGAATCTGCTCCCGTACGAGCCCGAGCACACGAGAAAACATGATCAGCATGCTGACGAGACGGGTGCTCTTGAGCGCGCTCATAGGGTGCTGCGCGACCTAACAGTGAAGCGGGGAAAAGGACAGAAACAGGCACTGGCGAGCCCAGAACGGCTCAGTCCCAGACGCTTTTAACGCACTGCGTCTCGGGCACTTGAAAATGATGCCTTGACCGCATGTATTCAAAAGTCGCAGGGTCCGCCCCCTCATGAGAACACCTGTTCGTTTTTTGCTTTCGTCAGCGTTGTTTTTCATCGCCTGTGATCAATCAGGGGGACTGCGTTCATCTGCACCTAAGCTCACGCTGCAATCCGTCGGCGGAGATTTCCCAGTCGCCCGCAATGCGGGTCCGGGCACCGTCTCTGGTGTCAATGAACGCAGCGGTCTTGCGACTTTTGTTTGGGGCGATGCCCTCGATGCGAAGACCGCCAAAGAACGCGCGGCGCAACCCGCACAACTCGCCGCGATGGAGTACGTCGCGGACTACGGCGTGCGTTTTGGTTTGAACCGCGCCCAGGCCAAAGCACTCGAGCTCACAACGGTGCACGATACGGGCTCCGGCGCGATCATCGTGGCATTCAAGCAGCGTGCGTTTGGCTTCGACGTGTTCACGAGCGAGCTCAAAGTCGCGATGACCCGCGAGCACAAGCTCGTCGCCATCAGTGGCCGCGTGTCGCCGCACATTGGTCAAACCGCAGCAGCATCGCAGCTCGGCTTTGCCGTGTCGCCAGAAGAAGCGGTGTCATTCACCTTCGAAACCCTCACCGGCACGGCTGTACCGGCAGACGAGTTCTTCCTCACCAGCGATGCCGTTCAAGAGTACGAGCGCTACATCGCAACTGCGGCAGCTCGGTTGCTCTCACCTGCGCGCGTGAAGCGCATCATCTACTCGGACGTCAGCGGCATCGAACCTGCGTACTACGTGGAGCTTCGCACGCAGCAAGATCACTTCGCGTTCGTGGTGAGCGCGCGAGACGGCCATCTGTTGTACAAAAAAGATCTGACGAGCTCGGCGTTCACTTACCGCGTCTACGCGCAACCGGACGGTTTCCCACTCGATGGTCCGCAGGGTGACTTCACGCCCGTGCCGTCGGCTATGCCAGATGGTTTCGAGCCAAGTTACGTCTCGCCGATCCTGATCACCCTAGACCACGGTCCGATCAGCACGAACGATCCCTGGTTACCAGCTGGCTCCGTCCAAACCATCGGTAACAACGTTTGGGCGTATGCGGACACGAACAAACC
>JBIKMD010000886.1:0-3108 GCA_044359465.1 Myxococcota bacterium | reverse complement strand
AATTCCGGAAGCGGGGCAGCTCGCGGTCAAATACCTTGGATCTCTCGTAGGCGGCGGCGCTGCCACCATCGGACCGTACTAACGATTATGCGGGCCCCGGCGAGCGAACTGGCGTCGTCCTGAGCCTTCGTGTATCCACATGGGATGCCGAAATGCGCAGGAAAAAGCGCCTTGATTGTAGGTCTCGCGGTTGCGCTCTCTAGCTCGGGCTGCAACCTTCTCTTCAAGCTGAAAGCCACCAAAATCGTGATGCTCACCTGGCTGAGCGCGCCCAAGTTCGACACGGAGCCCTTCGCCAGCAGCAAAGAGCTCAATGCCATCACAGCCACGGCGTTTATTGCCGACGGTTTGGACAACCCCAAACCCGTCAGTGGTGCGTTTGCCGCGTTTTTTGGTCGCGGTCAGCAGTTTGTGATGAGCGAAGTGAATCCAGAGTCAGCCCCGGGGATCTACACCGTCAACTCAATCGAGAACGAGAAGCTGCCCTACGACGCGGATCCCAATCGGCGCTTTGGCATGAAGGCATGTTTGGAAAACGTGGCTGACCTGGGCTGCGTTGGCGAAGAGTTCTCGCTCACCAAGGTGCGCGCGGCGCCGGCCATTGAGCGCGAGCAAATCGTGTTCGATCCGCCGCTGCAATCGCCAACGATCGAGAGTTTTAATGGTGCCATTGATGCAGGCACGGCGCTCACTGTGACGTTCCCCGAGCCGACCGATGAGTTTCAGTACCATCCGATCGTGACTGTCCTTGGCCCTACAGCTGATTCGCCCGTGGGCATCGTGTTCAACAGTTTGCCGGTGCAGGGTCCAGACATCATTAAATTCGTCACTGAAGTGCCGCCGCGTTCGCTCACGATTCCGGCCGACAAGTTGTCCAAAGGTGGGCTTTATTTAGTGCTGGTCGCGGCTGCTCGCATCGGCCTCGATTCTAGCGACAACGTGCTTGTAGGCGCAGCCATCTCGGGCGCGATGACCGGTTTCATTATTGAGGTAAAGGGCGATCTGGTGCTCCCTGATGGCACTGTGGTTCCTGAAGGATTGCTCGGTGGAATCCCCAATATTCCGGGTCTTCCCACGAATATTCCTACGAACATCCCGGGCTTTTAATAAAGTCGTCGCCACTGTAGGTGGGCGGCATGGCGCAGCAAGGGCCCTCAGTGAAATGGTCTGGCCGCAATGAAGGCGGTATCACCGGCGTGCGCCTATTTACGCGTTTTTCGCTGGTAACGGGCCCTCGCGTGGGGCCCATGTTGCTCGCCGTTGGGACTTGGTTCGCCATTCCGTTCCTAAAAACGCGTCGCCAGGGGTCTGAGCTGTTTTTTACGCAGTTACGCGGGAGACGCGCAGGGCCCGTCCAGCGTGTGTGGGATACGTACCGTCAGTTCCTCGCGTTCACGCTGTGTTGGCACGAGCGCACGTATGCGTTCGTCAAGGGTACGGACTTCCTCAAGTTCGAGGTCAAAGGCAAAGAGCACATCACCAAGGCGCGGCAGGAGAGGCGGCCTGTGGTGTTGCTCACCGCGCACATGAGCAACTTCGAGCTTGGCGCGTGGCTGCTCTCCCATCACCAAGCGGATCCGAACGAGCCGCCACCGATCGTCAACATGGTGATGGTGGAGACTGAAGTGGAAAGCGTGCGCGCCTACTTGGCGTCGCTTCGTGGGGCCATTCAGCCCAAGATCATTGCCGTGAACACATCGCCGTTGTCTTCGCTCGCGATTCTGGCGGCGCTGCGCCGTGGCGAGATAGTGTGTATGCAAGGAGACAGGGCGACGGGCTCCCATTCTGTGGAGCTGCCGTTTCTTGGCCGGTCTGCTCCTTTCCCGATTGGGCCTTATCAGCTCGCGCGTTTGAGCAACGCTGTCGTGATTCCAACGATTTGCCGCCGCGTGGGCCGAGCGCAGTACGAGTTCGAGCTGTTTGCGCCTATTGAAGCGAGTGACGACAAAGCTGCCGCCGCTGCGTATGCCAAAATTCTCGAGGCAGAGGCGCGCAAATTTCCGGACTACTGGTTCAACCTGTTCAGTTTCTGGGATGGCAGTCATGCGCCGTCGACGCCAAACTAAATGCAAGTCGTAGTGACCGGAGTGGGGCTCGTGAGTCCCTACGGCGTGTCAGTTGACACTGCCATCGAAGGACTTTCCCAGGCCCGCGTGTGCGCAGCCGAGCGAGAAGTGGCTGGCGTGCGAGCGATGGTGGCTTCTGTGCCTCCGCTGCCTCCTGAGCTCGAGGCACTGCGCCTTGATCGTCGGCCAGCAGAAGCGTTCTTGATCGCTGCCCTGGAGCAAGCGCTCGAACGCGCAGCAAAACCGCGCGCGTTCTATTTTGGAACTTGCTCGGGTGAAATGCAGCGCTTCGAAACTTGGATGGCGCAGTTTCAGAACGAGACTGGCGCGTTTTACGAGGCGCCCGCTGCGCGTCTCGCGCGTCAGTTTGAGCTCGATGATCCACTCGTGTTCACCTCTGCGTGTACCTCTGCGCTGACGGCGTTCGCCGCGGCCTTTGACGCTGTTGCAAGTGGGGAAGTGGAGTCTGCGCTCGCGGCCGGTTCTGATGCCACTTGTGCTTTTGCCACTTCGGGGTTCCTTACGTTGAAGGCCGCGAGCATGCAGGTTTGCCGGCCGTTTTCTCGCACGCGTGGTGGTCTCAACTTTGGCGAAGGCGCGGTGGCTGTTGTGCTCGAAAGCGAGCGCAGCGCGCTTGCTCGTGGGGCGGAGATTCTCGCGCGAATCCAGGGCGTCGGTCTCTCTGGTGATGCCAAACATGTGACGGCGCCGCGTCAGGATGGTGTTGGGCTCGAGCTTGCGATTCGCGCTGCGCTTGGACCTTGGTCTTCGGAGAGTCTCGATGTTTACGTGGCTCACGGCACTGGGACGCATGCGAATGACGCCATGGAATTGGCGCTTGGGGCGCGGCTTGGTTTGCTCGGCAAACCCTGGCTCGCGCACAAAGCGTTCACGGGGCACGCCATGGGCGCGAGTGGGTTGATCTCATTCGTGCTTGCAAATGAACAGATGCGACGTGGGCTCGACGTATGCATGCCGTACGAAGACATAGAGGCGGGTGTGCGGCTCAATGCTTCGCTCAAGGGGTGCAAACGGGCTGTAG
>JBIKMD010000885.1:0-3109 GCA_044359465.1 Myxococcota bacterium | reverse complement strand
CAAGGCCATCAAAGCCGCTCGTGCGACGAAACCGTTCGTCGATGTGTTCGATTTCTGCGAGCGTGTTGATACCCAAGTGATCAACAAGAAGGTGCTCGAAGCACTCGTCGAAAGTGGTGCGTTCGATGGTGTTTGCACCGTCGGCGACACGCGCCTGCAACGCGCACGCATGTTCGGTGCGATCGAAAAAGCGCTGTCTTCTGGTCAGAGCACACAAAAGGACGCACGCAGCGGGCAGGGGAGCTTGTTCTCTTTGATGGCGCCGCCGAAGCCGGTCGCGGGCACGGCCTTTGATCCTACGCGTTATCCGCAAATCGACGAATGGGACATGAAAGAAAAGCTCAAGCGAGAGAAGGGCGCGCTTGGCTTCTTCCTCAGCGGTCATCCGCTCGATCGCTTCAAAGACGACCTCAAACGCTTGGTGAACTGCAACACGCAGGAGCTGATGAGCAAAGGCATGCGCGCGGATGTCACGCTCGCCGGTGTAGTCAGCGCCATGCGCGAGCGTCCACTCAAGGACGGCAGCGGGCGTATGGCGTTTCTCACGCTCGAAGATCTTTACGGGACCTGTGAAGTGCTCGTCTTCAGCAAGGTCTACGCAGATTGCGAAATGGTGCTGAAGGCAGACGAACCCATCTTGGTGAAAGGCCAAGTGACCATTGAAGGTGATGAAGAAGCACAGATCGCCAAGTTGCGTTCGGAGAAAATCGTGCTGCTCTCGAACGCACGCGCCGAGCGGACGCAGCGTATTGAAATGACGCTACCTGTGCGACTTTGTGATGGGGCGCGGCTCGAACGGCTCAAGGGTGTGCTGTCGCAGAACTCCGGCACTATTCCCACTAGGCTCACGGTGGTGCTCGATAATGGCATTGCAACGGCGATCGATCTGCCACTCGCGCTTGCAGTGAATCCTAGTGAGGAGCTCGCGACGCAAATCGAACGCATCTTCGACGGCGAGCGGGTGGTGATGTTCGCTTAGTGTGTGCTGCTAGTTGTTCGTGGCGCAAACGCAAACGCAAACGCAAACGCAAACGCAAACGGGTAGACGCTGTCGCGGACGCGTACGAACTGTCTCGGGCTGGAATAGTAACGCGCGCTATTGCCGCCGCAAAACTTCACCCTTTCTCGCTCTTCGCAATTGTTTGTACGTGTACGCGCACGCGTCAGCGTCGCTCGTTTGCGACAGCGTTTGCGCTGGGAACAATTGGTGGCCACTCGGGGTGGGAACGGCTCAACGCGCAGGAGTGGCGAGCAGCCAAGCCGGCGCGACTGACTCTAGAACCACCGCTACCCGAAAGCGCCACAGCAGCGTTTCTGCTTGTTCGTTCTTCTCTGCTCGCACCACACGCGCGGACACCGGGGCAGGTGCTGCAATGCCCGCGATTTGCACGCGCTGGCCAATCTCGAAACGATGCGGCGTTCCAAAGGCAATGCCGGTCTCGCTGACGTTCTCGGTCATCGCGACGTGGGTTTTGCCGTCCTCACAGATGGTCTGAAGCGGGATCTGAAAGGGACTACGCCTTGCCCTGCGTCGTTCATTCATGTGTGCCTGTGTAACACAATCCATGCGCGTGATTGAGAAATTCGCGTCGAGCGCTCAATGGTAGAGCCGTGTGTGCTTCCCTGACGACGCTTCCCTCCGCGGGCGCATCATCCCGAGGGGCAAGCTCGTGCGAATGGCGCGTTCGAATTGACCGCGCTCCTTCTCGTCAATGGCGGCGTTGACGCGCGTGACCCAATCTTGTGGCAGCGGGAGTGGGGCGAGCAGCTCACGCGCAAGCGCCGAACGCCGTTGTCTCTGGTACAGGCTGCTGTAGTACCAATGCTCCGCCGAGCGAACCAAACGCGCGCTCAGTGCCGTGCGCTCGATGTGGCGTGTGACGCGGAGTAAATGGTCCTCGCTACGGATGGCGAATGACTTGTACCGCCCGCGGTACACCGCGGCGTCTCCGACGTTGCCGCGGCGCACCCGAAGCACATTCGCATGAGCGCGGGTGAATGCCGAGACGAACTTGCTGAGCGCGTCAGGCTCGAGCGGCTCCACGACCATGTGCCAGTGCGTAGGCATGAACACATACGCGTAGACCCGCACGAGATGGCGCTCCTTGGCTTCGAGGAGCAGCGTTTCTGCAAAGCGAAAGTCGTCGTCGCCTTCGAAGATGGGCACGCCAGACGCCCCTCGATTGTAAATGTGATAGATCGTTTCTGCTTCGATTCTTCGTGCCATGCGCGGCATGCTTCATTCCCCCAAAACGGACTCGCGACAGTGCGAGGTGCCTTAGTCTCGGCGGGGGGATCGGTGAGTTTCGTTAGCGTTTTTAGATGGTTAGTGATTGTAGGGGCTTGCGCTCGAAAATAGTTTTGCGGCTGTCCCTTAGCCGCGTGTCCACAGCAACCAGAACGCTAGGCCCGCAATGCCGATGCAAAAGCCGACAATCGCGATGGCTAACGCCGTGTTCTTCTTGCTGTTCGTGTTCGGCGTTTCGCCCGCGCTCGTGCGGCCAGCCGTCTCGATCTCACGAAAGAAGTCGAGCCCGTTCACTTGTGTGCGCATTTGTTTGACGTCCACGCGTGCGATGGCTTCGTTCACTTCTCGCAGGAGATGTTGGGTGTAGAAGTCGCGCTTGCACTCACGCAAAATACGGCTCGCGGCGTCGAGCACGAGCACGTCCATCTCACGTGTAGGCAGAAACAACTCGCTCTTCGACACGCGAGGCCCCTGGGCTTCCTCACTCGTTGCTGCGTTCGGGATGCTTCCCGTGCGGATACCCTTACCTGCGCGGAACTCAATCATCTTGCCGAAGAAGCACAGCTCCTGGCGATCGATGGCGCGCTCACTGATCTTTTCCCAAGAGAGTAGCTCGGTGCGGAGCTTGGACTGGTGCCAAACCGTGCGGACGCCTTCTTTTTCCGATTTGTCTGTGCCTTCCACGCGGCGCATGGCGCGACCAATGTCGCGTAGGATCGCCTCCGCTTGGTCGCCGGTGCTCTCCGGCCTTGCGCTTCGTGGCACGACTTGCGTTTTGGAAATGTCGCGAGACTTGGCGTCCGTCACCCAGAGAGTTTAGACCCCGCTTGGACCAATTCCAAATATCTCGAATCGTCGACG
>JBIKMD010000884.1:0-3110 GCA_044359465.1 Myxococcota bacterium | reverse complement strand
TGCTGAAGTGCGTTCCTCCGGGACCGTGTACGTCGGTGCCGGCGCCTCGGTTGCCTTTGGTGACTACTTGACCGGTTGCAATCACGTGCTGCCAACGGCAGCGGCCGCACGTTTTGCGAGTGGTCTTTCTGTGAGTGATTTTCTGCGTTTTTCGTCGATTCAAAGCGTCAGCGCATCAGCCGCAGCGAGTCTCAGTGCCGATGCGCAGTGTTTGGCGAGTGAAGAGGGTCTTGACGGGCATGCTGAGGCCGCACGTCTGGCTGGCTTGCAGGCCTCGGCCGCGACGCAGCCGGTAGCGCGCTTGGAAAAGCTCGCGCGGGTGACTGCCGCGCCCAACGCTGCAGTCGACCTGAGTGACAATACCAACCGTTTTGGTGTGCCTCCAAGTCTCGCGCGGCAATCGGCGGTGGATGTCTCGCGTTACCCAACCCCGTATGCGGATGCGCTGCGCCAACGCTTGGCGGAACGATTCGCAACGACTGTGGACCACGTCGTCACCGGCTGTGGCTCAGATGATGTGATTGCAAGCACCATCGCTGCCCTCACCTCGCCGGGGGAGGCGCTCGCGATGATGCGTCCATGTTTTTCGATGGTCGAGCAGTTCGCCGAGATCCAGTCGCTGCGCATTGTCGATCTCACGCAAGTGGAACGCGCGTCGCTCGTCTATCTTGGCGCTCCCAATAACCCGACGGGCACTGATGTGTCTTGGGCTTTTGTGGAATCCATTCTGGCACGGACGCAAGGCGTAGTGCTGCTCGACGAAGCGTACGTCGAATACTGTGGAAGAGAGAGCTTCGCGTCCAAGGCGCTTGCGCATCAGCGCGTGGTGGTGACCCGCACGTTTTCGAAGGCGTGGGGAATGGCCGGTTTGCGCGTAGGGTATGGAATTGCGTGCCCTCAGTTGATTGCGCAGATCGAAAAAGCGCGCGGTCCTTACAAAGTGAGCAAACAGAGCGAGGCGGCGGTGTGTCTCGCGCTCGAGCAGGATACGGCTTGGGTGAACGCGATCGCTGCCCAAACGGTGAAGCTGCGGGAGGATCTCATCTCTGACCTTCGCGAGCTGGGCTTGGCGCCGCTTCCGTCGCGCGCGAATTTTGTGTTGGTGCCGGTCAGTGAAAACGCCGTGCAACTCTCGCAAAGACTGACCCGCCTTGGTGTGTCCGTTCGCCCATTTGCTGACCTGCCGGAGCTTGGTGATGCGCTGCGAATCACAGTGGGGCCTCGCTCCGACCTTGATGCGCTGCTGCGCGCGTGGAGATCACTATGAACGCGACGCTCTTTGACTATGGGGCAGGCAATTTGCATTCGGTGACGCGCGCGTTTCGTGCGGCACTCGGAATCGAGCTAAAACAAGAGCAAGACCTGCGCGCTTGTATGAACAGCGATCTGCTCGTTCTACCTGGTGTTGGTGCGTTCCCTGCCGCTGCTGCGGCGATCGCGCCTGTGCGTACGGCGCTACGCGATGCTTTGCGCACTGGGCTGCCGTGTGTCGGAATCTGTTTAGGGATGCAGCTGCTCTTCGAAGAAAGTGACGAAGGTCCTGGCCGAGGTTTGGCGCTGCTGAGCGGGCGTGTGAGTAAGTTGAGCGGCGCATGCGTTCCTCACATGGGGTGGACGAAGGTGAGTGATGCCGCGTCACCCATGTACTTTGCGCACGGCTATGAATGTACACCGGCTGATTTTCAAACTGTGCGCTCCGTTGCCTATTTCGAAGGGCGTCCGCTCGTCGCAAGTGTGCGCGTGGCAAACACCGTGGGGCTTCAGTTTCATCCAGAAAAAAGCAGCGCGGCCGGGCTCACCTATTTGGCTGGCGTCGTGCGCGAGGTGCTCGCATGAAAGCCATCCCTGCGATCGACTTGCGTGAGGGTGCTTGTGTTCAGCTTGTTGGCGGAGAGTTCGCTGACGAACGTGTGCGCCGGACGGACGTGCTAGCCGTCGTTGACGAGTGGCAAGCGCTCGGGTTCTCGTCTTTGCACGTTGTTGACCTCGATGCGGCGTGCGGCCGCGGCAGCAATGCACGCGCAGCGAAGCAGATCATTCAACGTTTTTCTGGCGACGTGCAGGTTGGCGGTGGAATCAGAAATGAAGACACCATTGAGCGCCTGTTCGACCAAGGTGCCTCGCGCGTCGTGCTCGGCACACAAGCGATTGTCGACAGATCCTTTCGCGAGCATGCGATAGCCCGCTGGCCCGACAGAATCACGCTCGCTGCTGACGTGCGACAGCGAACTCTGGTCATGAGAGGCTGGAGTGCTGCCGCCCCCCAGACTTTTGATGTCTTTGTTGACGAGCTTCAGGGGTTGCGGGTTGCGGGTATTCTGGTGACCGCGGTCCATGTGGAGGGAGCGTTACAAGGTCCTGACTTTCACTTGTACGCCGACTGCTTACGCCGATGGCCAGACTTGGCGCTCACCGCGAGCGGCGGCATTCGTAGCGTCGCGGATCTAGAACAGCTTGGCGCGCTGTCAGTGCGTTCCGCTGTGCTCGGGATGGCGCTCTACACACACTCAATCGACGCCAAAACGTTGGCGCAAAGGTTCAAGTCATGACTGAGATACCCGTTCGCGCGCTGGGCCTCCAGCGCACGAGTCGCGAGACCCAAGTGCGCATTGTTCCTAGCGATGCGCTGGTTGTGGATACCGGGCTCGCCATGTTCGATCATTTACTGGCGACGCTGCTCCGCTATGCGGATCTGTCTGTGGCCATCTATGCCCGCGGTGATCTGAAGCATCACCTCATTGAAGATGTGGGCATTACGCTCGGCGCATTCGTCGCCAAAAGCACACCAGCTGCCTGCGCGCGTTACGCGGAGCGAACGCTCGCGATGGATGATGCGCTCGTGCGTGTTGTGATCGATGTGTCAGGGCGCCCGTACTACCGGGGTGTGCTACCGAACGCACTTTACCAGCACTTTCTCCAGTCATTCGCATTCAATGCGGCGATCACGCTGCACCTAGATGTGCTCGCCGGAAGCGATCGGCACCACATTCACGAAGCTGCGTTCAAGGCGCTCGGGCTGTCGCTGAAACAAGCGATGGTAGTGGAGCGCGAAACCTTCAGTACCAAGGGTCGAGTGACGTGGGAGAATCTTTTGTGACGAGCAAACGTAT
>JBIKMD010000883.1:0-3111 GCA_044359465.1 Myxococcota bacterium | reverse complement strand
CGGCCAAATAGTCACCGCGATCTTCTTGAACGAAGTGTCCACCCCAAAACCGTTCGTGCGGTTGATCTTTCGCGCCAGGGATGTGGCGAATCAGGGGCTTGTCCGCGCCGCCCAGAATCGGATCGTTCTTTCCGAACAAGGCAAGGAACGGTTTCTCCCACTGCGAGAGCGCCGCCCACGCGCGCCGATTGGCGTCAATCGCTACATTGGTCTCATCGACAGGCACCAAGGCGGGAAACACCCGAGCACCAGCCAAGTAAGCACGCGACGGAAAAGGTGCATCGTAGGCGCGGCGAACGTCTGGAGACAAAGGCGTCACACACCCTGAAGCCACAATGCGTCCCACTGGAAAAACGGGCGACCAGCGCGCAAAGTTTCGCCAAAGCTTGAACGCACGGTTGGCCGGGCGATCTGCCGTTGGCAAAAAACCATTGGCAACGACGATGGCTGAAAAACGCGCTCCGAGCTCCGCTGCGAGTCGAAGCCCAATGAGCGAGCCCCAGTCTTGGCACACCAGCACAATGTCGCGGAGATCTAGCGTTTCGATGAGCGTGCGGACCCATTGCACATGAAGTGCGTAGCTGTAGTCTTGCTGGGCACTCGGCTTGTCCGACTTACCAAACCCAATGAGGTCAGGCGCGATCGCTCGAAACCCTGCACCCGCCAGCGGTGGAATCATCTTCCGATAGAGGAAACTCCAGCTCGGCTCGCCATGCAGCATGAGCACGGGCCGCGCCGACGCATCACCTTCGTCCACGTAATGCATGCGTAGCTCGGGCGCGACGTTCAGGTAGTGCGGCGCAAACGCGTAGTCGGGAAGCCCCTCGAAACGCTCATCAGGTGTGCGTAGAACGCGCATTGGAGGGCCTCAGTGATTACAGAATGCCATCGAGGCTGGTGGCTTTGGGCGTGAGGCCCTTCTCATCGAGATACTTTTGTTCGAACAAACGGCTTTGATAGCGCTGACCTCCATCACAAACGAAGGTCACGACACGTGCGCCTTTAGGAAGTGTGAGCGCCACCTTCGCGGCAGCATAGACATTCAACGCGGCAGACGTGCCGGCAAAAAGCCCCTCATGTGCGAGCAACCAATGCGCCATCTCCACCATCTTCAAGTCACTCACTTGCACGGCATCGTCGATCTTCGCCTGCGCAAAGTTTTTAGTGAGGCGCATGATGCCAATGCCTTCGGTGATGCTCGATCCTTCGCTCTTCCACTCTCCGTGTTTGACGAAGTTGTACAAACCAGAGCCCGCCGGATCGGCCAGCACTACGCGAATTTTCGGGTCTTGCTCCTTCAAGAACTTGGAGGTGCCACCAATCGTCCCGCCGGTTCCACTCGCGAGCACCAGCGCATCGATGTGGCCATTCATGTCGCGCCAAATTTCGGGGCCTGTGCTGCTGTAGTGCGCTAACGCGTTCGCTTCGTTTTCAAATTGATCGGCCCAAAACAAGCCGCGTTCTTCAGCCAGGCGGCGCGCAGTGTGATAAAAGTGCGCCTGATCGGCGAACTTGGTGGGCGGCACAGTCACGAGCTCCGCCCGCAGTGCGCGCAGGTACGAGTACTTCTCTTCCGCTTGGTTGTTCGGCATCACAATCAGCGTTTTGTAACCCCGCGCAAGACCAATCATGGCGAGCCCGATGCCGGTGTTGCCAGCCGTACCTTCGACGATGGTTCCGCCGGGTTTGAGCTTGCCGCTGCGCTCAGCCTCGAGGATCATGGTTTTGGCGGCGCGGTCTTTGATCGAACCGCCCGGGTTCAGATGCTCGGCCTTAGCGAAAAGATCGCGGCCAAGATGCGCAGATAATTTGGGCAAGCGAATGAGCGCCGTATTGCCAACTGCTTCGGTCACGCCGTCTGACACATTGTGCATGGCCTGCGTCATACACTAAGCGTGGGGCGTGCGCATCACGATCACTGGAGCTACGGGGTTTCTGGGCGGCAATTTGCTGCGTTTCTTTCACGGGCGCGGCGACACCGTGCGCTATTTGTCGCGCGGAGGACGCCAAGCGATCGCGAGCAAGGACTTGGCAGGCGCCGAAGTCATCGCCGGTGACCTCAGCGATGAGCGCGCGCTCGAAGCCGCGTGCACGGGCAGCGAGTGGGTGATTCATGCAGCCGCGGCAGTGTCGTTCCTCGAGCGCGATCGCAAGCAGACTGAGCAAGTGAACGTCGAAGGCACGCGGCTGCTGCTCGCTGCGGCGGAACGCGCCAAGGTCAAACGCTTCATTCACGTCAGCACCGTCGATGCCGTGGGATTGCCGACGGATGGCTCACCCGGAAATGAAACAACGCCCTACGACACGGCCAAGCTGAGCAATACCTATTCAGACACCAAGCTCGCCGCAGAAGCGGTGGTACGCGCCTCGCAGCTAGACACCGTCATCGTGAATCCCGGGTTCATGATTGGAGCTTTCGACGCGAAGCCGAGCTCGAACACAATGGTGCTCCAGATCATGAAAGGCAGTGCCGTGCTGGCGCCTAGTGGTGGCAATTGTTTTGTCGACGTGCTCGACGTGTGCCGGGGCATTGCGCTCGCAGGCGAACGTGGTGCGCGCGCGGAGCGATACATTTTGGGCGGGCACAACCTCACGTATCGCGACTTCTTCACAAAGACTGCAGCGCTCGTTGGCGCGCGAGCACCTCTGGCAATTGCTCCGAATTGGTTGGCGCTTACGAGCGCCGCAGTGGTGGAAGGTGTGTCCGCGTTGACCAAACGTGCGCCGCTCTTCGACCGCGCACAGACGCGCATGTCGTTCTTGCCGCACTATTTCGACTCAGGACGCGCCATCCGAGAGTTGGGCTACAGTATCTCGCCCATCGAGGACGCCATTGTGCGAGCGCAGCAATGGTTCGCAGCGAACGGTTACCGTTAGCGCACAGATGAAATGAGCGCGCGGACCACGTCTGTACGCGCGCTTGCGGGTGTGATCGTTTCCAAAGGAAAGCCAACAGAGAGCACCGCGCCCGCTGGCGCTCCTGCTTTGAATGCGCCTTTGAACAACACGGCCGCACTGGTTCCCGTTCCGTATTTGAGCACTGTCGTCGCGCCGGAAGCCGGCGGGAAAATATCGGGAAAATCTACGGCGTAACTATCAACACCACCAAAA
>JBIKMD010000882.1:0-3112 GCA_044359465.1 Myxococcota bacterium | reverse complement strand
TACGAACACCCAGACGAAGATGTTCGAGTCCCCAACTTCGACACCGTTTTGCGGAAACGCGTCGAGCGCCAAAGTGCCACCAAAGCCCGTCACGGTCTCATTGGCAGCATGAGGCCCATTCGGGTTCGCGTTTGGTTTTGGGGCAGTGGCGGCACACGCAACGAGAAACAGCAGCGGGAGCAAACGCATGATCAAAGTGTAGCGAATGAAACCCGGTGCGCAACGTGAGGCGGCTCACAGCGAGGTCTGCAGCGAAACAGGCCTAAAAACACTGACCTTCGCCACGATAGGTCTTGGCGCGCGACACCACTTTGTCACCACGAATCAGGAGATACTCGCAAAGGTGTTCGGCAAGCTCCCCGGCTTTGGCATGCCGGAAAAATACAGGATCGCCCAGACTCAGCGTGAGCCCATCTGGCACCGTGAGTCCGCTTTGCACTTCGCCAATGCCCTCGTCTTTGAGCACCCCCAAACCTTCGGGGAGGTAGGGAACAGGGAGGCGGTCGGGACCAATCCCACCTGAGGCTGTAAAACCGCCGCCCTGGATGGTGACAAAGCCTGGCGCCGGGTGCCGGGTGACCTGCGTTGCGTAGGTGGCGGCAGGAATCAACGATAAGCCCATGTAGTAGTCGAAGAGATGGCTCGCGAGGTACCCGGAGCCAATGGTCACTTCGGTGAGCCAATGTTCTGTTTTTGCTACATCGGCACTTCCCGTACCGGCGCCATTAAAAAGAAAGCCTTTGTAGCCGCGGTTGATGAGCGCATTCGCTAAAGCTTCCCGCAAAGTTGCTAGCGTCCTTCGCGCGAGTTTTTTGAAAGCTTGATTGGGCACGTTGCGCATGGGCGCAAAAGGAGAATTGTCTACGAGCCCCGCAACGTGCGCCTCGTAAACCATGAGGCCGCGAAACTTCACCGAGGTCCGGCCCTCAATTGCGGCGAGCACGGCGAGCATCTCATTCACCGAATGGATCGGACTGCGGCGTACACCGAGATGTACCGGACCAAGACGCACAGATGAATCAACATCGATGATGAGCTGCACAACAACGCCAGCGCGATCTGCTGCGTCAGCAATGCGTGTGACATGCTCGGCGCAATCGACGGCGAGCGTCACTTCGTTCGCCTGACGACACACTGCATCGAGATCGGCCTTTTGGACCGTGGGATACGCGACGATGAGATCCCTAAACCCTTTGCCTGCGAGCCAGGCTGCTTCACGCGCAGAATAACAAAGGAAACCTTTGAACTGCTCGCCGCCACGATCGAGCAGATAACGAAGAATCTCTGCGCAGCGCACAGATTTGGAAGCGACGCGAATAGTCGCCACGCTACCGCCGAGCTTGGCGCTTAGACGCTTCATGTTCTCATCGACCGCGTCTAGATCGACGAGCGCCGTAGGCATGGCCTCGTCGCGAACCAGTGCTTTGTAACGCGCGTAGCGCTGCGTCAGGGCTTCGTCGCCAATCATTGTGCCGCGCTCATTTCTTCTTGTTCGCTTGCAGCTTGTCTTTGAGCTGCTTCGCGTAACCTTCTTTGTTCGTTTGGCGCGCCCGGCCAATGGCAAGCGTTTGCGCAGACACCGGATCCGTGATCACGCTACCTGCCGCAACGTAAGCGCCTTCCTCGATGTTCACGGGTGCGACCAGCGTCGAATTGGAGCCAATGAAAACGTTCGCACCAATCTTGGAGAACGGTTTGGTGAAGCCGTTGTAGTTGCAAATGATGGTGCCAGCGCCAATGTTGGTGCCAGACCCAATCTCGGCGTCGCCAAGATACGAGACGTGGTGCGACTTGGCCTTCGCCTTCACACGGGTTTTTTTCACTTCGCAGAAGTTGCCGATTTCTGCAGCCTCTTCCAGCACCGAGCCCGCGCGTAAGCGGCTCACTGGGCCAACCTGCGCCCGCGGTCCAATCTCTGAATCCTCACCGTAAGTGAATGCGCGCACCCGAGCCTGCTCGCTCACCTTCACGTTCTCTAAGTGTGCGTGGTGTTCAATCAACGCGCCGGCGCCAATGTGCGTCTCCCCAAGCAAGGTCACGCCGCGCTGAATGAACGCGCCCGCTTCGATCTTCACCCGCGGACCAATGGTGACGTCCGCAGCTTCAATCGTCACACCTTGCTCCTGCCACGCGTGTACGATGGCAGCCTGCACGAGTGCTGTTGATCGCATGAGCTCGGCCTGAGAGTTTACACCGAGCACGACGTCCGGACTTTTGGCGACGCACATCACGGCATCCCCTTTTGCGGCCGGCACGATGTCAGTCAGGTACAGCTCGTTTTGAGCATTCTTGGGCGAGAGTGCTTTGACGGCCTCAGACAAGAACGCGTGATCGACAGCATAAGCGCCAGCGTTTACCAGCGTGACGCCCTTCTCTTCATCATTCGCATCACGCTGCTCAACGATACGCTCCAGCTTCCCATCACGCGTGATCATGCGGCCGTACCCGTATGGATCGCGCACGTTCGCAGCGAGCACCGACACTTTGTGCGCTCCCTTTGCTTCAACGAGCGCCATGAGCGAGGGCGCGTCCAGATGCGGACTATCACCGCAGGCAATGATCCACTTTGCTGCATGCTGCGAGATGCCATCCAGGGCGACCTGTACGGCATGACCTGTGCCGCGCTGCGGCGATTGCACCACGTAGTCGATCGCAGCGTGTTTCAAAAACGACAAAGACGAGATTGCCGCCTTCACTTCTTCCGCTTCGTGACCCACGACAATGACGAAGCGCTCAACACCCACATCAGCCAAGGCGCGCAGCGGGTAATAGACGAGCCATTCACCGAGCAGCGGATGCAACAACTTACTTTTTGGCGAACGCATCCGCGTTCCCTTACCGGCGGCCAAAACGATAGCGCCTAGTTTTTCCATGAAACGTCGCTAAAAGCGCGGTCGGGCGAAGTCAATCTAAGCGCTTTGGATGACTTCCGTGCGCTGCATCAAAGACAGGGTTAAATTCAGTGAACGGATGAGTAGCGACGCCACCCACAAAGCCCTCAGCGCAAAGCGCGAGATTCTGGACCGAATCAGCTCGCTGGAAGCAAGCCTTGGCGAGCTACGTCGCGAGCTCGCGAGCTCGGCAGACAAAAGCGACGCCACCACCTTCGACG
>JBIKMD010000881.1:0-3116 GCA_044359465.1 Myxococcota bacterium | reverse complement strand
ACCTTTTCGTCGACCGAGGTGCGCGCGAATGGGACAGGCTACAAGCTCAGCGGTGTCTTGGACCTCAATGGTGTGAAAAGGACGTTGCTTTGCGACATTCAGCTCGCTCACGACGAGCTCACGGCGGATATCACGCTCCATCAGACGGATTTTGGAATCACACCCTACGCTGTCATGTTGGGCGCCCTGCGCGTGCGCAATGACCTACGTGTGGTCGTGCGGGTGCCGAGTAAACACCTACGCCGCCAGATGTCTTGACCCATCATCCAGAGTCCCGCGTGCGAAAATAAGCGTATGACCAGGCGCTTTCGGCGAACCCTTTTGCTAACGCATGGCTCTCACGGTGCAAGGAGGCATTATGTGCCGAGCAGTGAAATGTCAGCAGTGCAGCAAGACGGGTTGGGCAGGATGCGGAGCACACGTAGAGCAAGTG
This sequence comes from Myxococcota bacterium, assembly GCA_044359465.1. Classification (GTDB taxonomy): domain Bacteria; phylum Myxococcota; class JADLHZ01; order JADLHZ01; family JADLHZ01; genus JADLHZ01. The sequence continues at coordinate 2,683 of JBIKMD010000881.1, read as the reverse complement.
CTCGCTAACGTTCCCAAGTCAGAGCGTTGCAAGTGCCACGAACAACCGAAGAAAGCAGCGACGGACAAACCAGGTCGCACGCTCGCCTCGTTGTTCGGCTTCAAGTAGTCATTCCTCAGTTTCCATACGAGGCAAGCGGCAATGACACGCTTGCAACGATGATCCAAAGCAAGACGCCAAGGACGAGCGGCCGCAAACCTACCATGCGGAGCGTGGCGCGCGACAACGCGAGCCCGATCAGGAATAACGCGAGCACCAAAGCGCGGCGCCCCACGGTGACCACCGCTTCACTGAGCGGTGCAGCGGGTGGAAGCCAGGTGAACAGCGCCGCCACCACAAGAAATCCTAGAATGAACCAAGGCCACTGCACTTGCTTCAAACTGACGCCCTCCTTCCTGCCGCTCACGATGGCAATGACGAATGTGAGAGGAACGATCCATAACGCGCGCGCGAGCTTGGTCGTCGTCGCGATGCTGAGCGCCTCCTGACCATACGACAGTCCCGCCCCCACAACAGAGCTCGTGTCATGAATTGCGAGGGCCGCCCATCGGCCAAACACAGGCTGCGAAAGCTGAAGCATATGTCCGAACGCAGGAAAGACGACGAGTCCCGCGGCGTTCAAGACAAACACCACCGCCAGAGCAATGGAGACTTCATGCGCCTTCGGTTTCACCACGCTCGCTACCGCCGCAATCGCGCTCCCTCCACAGATTGCGGTACCTACTGCGATTAGCAGCGTTGTATCTGCTGGGACTCGCAACCAGCGGCCCAGACCTAACCCTACGGTCAATGCGATAACGAGACTGAGCGCAGTGATCCCAGCACCCTGAGCCCCTACACTTAGCACCGTTTGCAAGTTCATGCCTGCGCCAAGCGCAACGACACCCACTTGTAAAACCCGAGTGGTCAAAGGTTTCAGCCAAACCGGTCTGGCCTCAGTAGACACCAAGGCTAGCGTGATCCCCGCAGCGAGTGACACAAAGCTGGGCGCGCCCAACATGGTGATCGCCGCGGCGAGTAAAGCAGTCACAGCCCAATACAGGTGCGTGCGCGTCATCCTGAGGCCTCTAAAGTTTGTTGCACTGCTGGTTCCCCTTGCCATTCGTCACCTTCGCCGCGCTTACGTTAGCGAAAACCGATGCAATGTTCAGCATGCGTGGCCGTTTCTAGTACCTGTATAGAGCCGAAAGAGCGAAAAGAGGTTCACTGGCCCGAATCCTTTTAAATGAGCGCGGCTCCAAGACCTCAGGAGCAGATCATGAAGTTCAAGCGCTACCTCCCTTATCTAGGTTTTGTCGCTCTCGCGGTAGTCATGCTGGCCAGCGCCCACGCCGAGAGCGGAGCCAAAGAAGCCATGGCCGCCGGCGCCACCCTCATTGATGTCCGCACGCCCGGCGAGTTCGCAGAAGGTCACCTCGCGGGGGCCGTGAATATTCCGGTGGATGCGTTGCAGACAAGGCTCAACGAGGTTGGCGCCAAGGACAAACCCGTCGTCGTGTATTGCCGGAGCGGCAAACGAAGCGCGCGCGCCAAAGGTCTGCTCAAGGAGGCAGGCTACCTAAAAGTTTTCGACTTGAGGGCGATGAGCAACGGAAACTGACTCGCACCCCGCTCATTTCGCGTTGGGCAAAGACAAAGCCATCTGAAAAGAGCGACGCACGTCGTTCTTCACGTCCTCTGGAACCACCGGGAGCATTTTGCACAGCGCGAGGCTCTGTTTGAGCGCATCACACGATGCACTGCAGCGTTCGCAGTGCAGAACATGCTTCTCCATCTTCGCACAGAGCGCACCCGTGAGATCACCCTCTAGCTGCTGTGAGTACATCGCGAAGATGTCCGGGCAATCAGGTGTTGGTTTTGCGGCGAGGTCTGCAGCGAGCTTGGGTTGGAGCAGCTTATGTAGCGCCGCCCGCGCGCGATGCAGCTTGCTCTTCACAGCAGCCACCGAAACGCCTAACACTTCGGCCACCTCGGGCGCCGTAAGCCCTTCAACGTCACGCAGAACCAACACCTCACGCGACGCCGTCGGCAAAGCACTCAGCGCCTCGTTCAGCAGCAGCTCGAGCTCTTTCCCGCGTGTTGTTTGCTCTGGATTTGGTGCGGCGTCTGCAACACCCATGGCCCCCGGCGCCTCTAAGGACTCAGTGGTCCTCGGCGCGCCTTTGCGCAGACGCCGTTTCTTGATGCAGAAACTGCGTGCGATTTGAAAGAGCCACGTGGGCAAGGACGCCTCACCGCGAAACTCGCCAATACTGCGAGCCACCGCAAGCATGGTGTCTTGCAGCACGTCCTTGGCCTCTTCTTGGTTGCGACACATTTTGAGGCCGAACGCGTAGATGCGCTGCTGCTCCATCTCGAGCAACTGTTCCAGCGCTTTGCGATCACCGCGCTGCGCCGCCGCAATCAACGTGTTTGGTGCGCCTAGAGCGTGGGCCATACGCGCGTCATATGCGTCTAGTCAGGGAAGCTCAACGGCGATGCTTTGTTTTGCGACGTGTCGTCTGGCACAGTGAGGACATGCGCTTTGTATTGATTGCATTGACCGTTGCGTTTTTGGGCTCGTGCAGCGACTCCGCACGCGTGGATCACGCAGCGAAGGCCTGCGTCAACCGTGCCTCCTGCTGTAAAGTCTGCGACCGCGGCAATGCCTGCGGTGACACCTGCATTGGTGCGAACCAGACGT
>JBIKMD010000880.1:0-3121 GCA_044359465.1 Myxococcota bacterium | reverse complement strand
CCGAATGGCTGGCGCAATGGTGATACCTAGCTGCGCGGAGGACATGGCGCCCGCGACGGCCCAGAACATTTTGCCGCCTTTTTCAATGTGCGACCAGTAGGCCAGCAAGGCGTCACGCGTGGCGCGTGAGTTGAAGTTTTTATAGTTCGTCAGCACGAAATCGAGGATCGGGAGCTCTTGGTTCGCCATCACTTCTCCTAAGCGTCGGGCGCGCCTAGCAGAATGATTTGCCGTCGCCTAGTCCGGGCGTCATCCCCACGCGCAACAGATGTGGAAAGCGGTGTTCAGGCAATGATCAGCTGTTTTGCGGCCTCGAGGGCTTCTTCACTTCCCGCAAGGGCCAGGAGATCGCCCGCTTGGACGACAAATGAGCCTGCCGGGACGAGCGTGCTCTCGTCATCGCGAATGACCGCCAGCACAGTCGCGCCGGTTTTAGACCGCAAGTTGATGCTCGCGAGATCACGGCCCACGATGGAGCTCGTGGGCGTCACGCGCATGGGAACGGGATTGCCCAAGCCCGGAAGCACCGCGTGGAGTTGGTCCAAGTCGCGGTTGCGCTCGCTCGGTTTGTGGCGCTGCTTGGACAAGGTGGCAACCACAATCTCTGCCCCCGCGCGAACGTGGTCGTGTAGGCTCGTCGTGCGCCGCCAAAACAACACGGACAACAGGCCAACGAGCGCAAGCAGAATCACAATACCGAGAAACGAAGGAAGAAACGGTTGCGTCACGGCGATGAGTGGCAAGCCGACGATCATGACGATGGCGAGCTGAAGCGCGACAATGAAGACCCGGCGAGGCGTCATGGCAAAGTCGACCTTGCCTTTGTCACTCTCTGGGAGCGCCTGTGTGGCGAGTGCCAGGCCGAGGAACTGCGCGCAGCGGGCAATGCCTACGAAAAATGGAACCGTGAGCAGCACGAGACCAGCAATGGCCACGTAGCGTGAGTAGGGTGAGGGAATCACACGGAGCAAGAAGTGATCGATGCGCCGCATTTGTGTGGCGCCAACAATGACCACGAGCATGACCACAGCGGCGTCGAATGCGAGCAGTTTCATGACGCGGCGAATCCGGCCCCACACATCCGTCCGGCGCGGCGCACTGCGCAGCGCTTCGATCCACTGACCGTACAATGTCACGAAGGTTTGAATCCGCTGCGGCAGCGCCGAGTCGAGCCGAGAGGCCAGCCCACCGGACGCACGAATCAACCAAGGTGTGGTGAGTGTGGTGATGGCAGAGACTGCGACGATAGTTGGATAGAGCGCGGCAGGCGCAACCTTGGTGCTGACGCCGAGCGCGGCGATGATGAACGAGAATTCTCCGATCTGAGCCAGGCTCATACCTGCTTTGACCGAGGTGGCAATGCCGTTGCCGGTCAGAAACGCGCCCACCGTTACGCCAAAGGTTTTGCCGAGGACGACGATGATCGTGAACACCACGACGTAGCCGCCGTTCTCCAAGATCAGAACGGGGTCGATCATCATGCCGACAGAGACGAAGAAGATGGCCGAGAACATGTCACGCACGGGCATGACCAAATGCTCGAGCGTTTTCTGTACGCCGGATTCGGCGATCAGCATTCCCGCAATGAACGCGCCGAGCGCGACCGAGTAACCCAGCGCATGCGCGAGCACGGCAATTGAGAAACACAAACCAATCCCAGACACGAGCGTGGTCTCCGCACGTCCAAGCGCAACAATCTTGCGGAACAAACGCGGCACAATGAGCAAGCCAACGGCCAAGCTTGCGAGCAGAAACGCGGCGAGCTTCAACGCGACTAGGCCCATGGTTTCCAGATCGACGCGGCCCGCTTTGCCGAAGGTGGTCAGAAACGTCAGCAGCAATATGGCAATGAGATCTTCGACGATGAGCACGCCAAACACCAGCTCTGACAGCTTGGTTTCGACTTTGTTCTCGGCGAACGCTTTAGCAATGATGGTCGTGGAGGAGATGGCGACGCAGGCGCCGGCGTAAATGCATTCCCTTGTGGACCAATCGAGAAAGCGCCCCACGGCGTAACCGAGCAAGAACATGATGCTCGATTCGATCAATGCTGCTGCGCCGGCCCGAGGCGCCACCTGTACGAGCTTCTTCAGCTCGAACTCGAGCCCGAGTGAGAACATGACCAGAATGACGCCTAGCTCGGAGAGCGTTTGAATCATCTGTGCATCTGCGACCAGCGGAATTGGCAGGTGAGGGCCGACGATGATGCCTGCCAAAATGTACCCAAGCACCACCGGCTGTCTCAGCAATTGAAACAGCACGGTGGTGACGGCTGCCACCCCCAAAACCATGGCCAAATTCTGCAAAAACATCGCGCCGTGCATCTCTTCCTTTGACTTACCTCATCTGTGAGCGAGCGCACGCGCGAAGCGTGACAGAGCGCACCAAATCCATGTGGTTGTGCGTTTGCTCACGCAAAAACGCATGGCGAATTCGCCCACTTCGTGCGGCGTCGCACACTTCCCCTTGGGCTGAGTTTGTAAATTCTAATCATGAATGATGTGGAACGCTTTCGCCGCCAACACGAAGACATCACCAGCAAGATGATCGAGATCGAGCGCCTGTCGCTCTCGCTCCCGAATCCGGTGGTCGCCTCGCGCTGCGCGCGCTCGCTGGCCAAATTGTCTGGCCTGCTGCAAGTGCACTTGGTGATGGAAGAGAGCTACTTCTACGCCAATGCGCAGCGTTTCGAGAATCCCGCAATCATTGCTATCTGCAAGCGTTTCCAAAGTGAGATTGAGCTGTTTAGGCCGAGTTTCAAGGCGTTCGTCGAGCAGAACAGCGTCGCCTCCGCGATCGATAAGCGCCCGCAGCAGTTTCAGGCAGATCTACTGCGGCACTTCGATTGGCTGCGGCGCCGGATGGCGCGCGAGGAGCGTGAGTTATACACGAGCACGGAGCTCGCGCTGAAGCGGCGCAAAGATGCGCAGCTCGCGACGGCGTCTAGTTGAGGCTCTGCGCTGCGCTGGCGCGCGGGACGCTTAGTGCGAGGCGGTGGTCATGGACGGTTCTTGTGTGACTACGGCCGTCTTGGGCACCGGAGGGAGGCGGCGCGCTGGAACCACAAATGGCGGCGGGAGCGGGCACTGCGTGCACGGACCGCGCATCGGCACGGTCAACG
>JBIKMD010000879.1:0-3122 GCA_044359465.1 Myxococcota bacterium | reverse complement strand
GCATTGCCGCGCAGAGCGGAACCCTCTTTGGCCTCATGGGCTGCGCCTATTGGTGCACCTACGAAAAGGAGCAGGCCGACTGGACCTACAGGTTCAAGGCTTCAGACCTCGCCGAGAAGCTGCTTCTGCCGTGGGAGAGCTGGCGCAACGAAGGCAATCGTTTTGGCGTGAACGCATTCCGTCACGAGCACCAGGGTGCGATCGTTCACAACATTGGCCGAATCAACGGTCTAAGCCCGGCGGGCTCGCTCGCCTTGAACTTTGGTTTCTCCGCTCTGTGGGAGCTGGCTGGCGAGCTCGTGGAGTTTGCGAGCTTCAATGATCAACTGTTCACTTCGTTCGGCGGCTCGGTGCTCGGCGAGAGTTACTACCGCACAGGCCAGGCGCTCAGCTGCTTGTGGTGGCGCGACGGCTTACACGTCGACACCAAGGACTGGGCCGATCTGCGTCTCTCTGTAGGGCTTGGCACCTCTGGCAGCGGTCCCACAGCGAGCTTTGGATTCAGCAGCGCAACAAACGCGGTGGCCGACCACGCAAAACCCGGCGCACTCACCACCTCGGTCGCGGCGGGCGAAATCACCGAGCTTTCAATGAGCGCGCAGTTGGATGCTCGAGGCATCGAGGATCTGAAGCTGTACGCCCAAACCGTGGTTGCCGCGAAGTACAGGAAGGCGCTCGAAGCGACCGAGAAAGGCCTGCGCGGCTACGTCGTCATGGCTGGTTATGCGCCGTCCTTCGAGCTCGCTGAGCGTGAGGCACGCGCCCATGCCCCATTCGACCGCCTCTGCGAATTGAATTTGGTGGGCGCAACGATTCACTACACGTACTACGCGCCGAGTGGGACCGTGCTCCATGCCAAAGGCGACCTTTACGGCAACCTGTCCATGGTGCAAGCGTACGCAGCGTCGCCATGGAAAGCGGCAAACCCTGGACGTCCGATGCAAGCTGCGATGGACCGCGGTTACTTTCACGGTGCTGGGGTGCACGCAAGCGCAGCGATAACTGCTAGCCGTGGCCCACTCGAAGCAAGCGCAGCGGCCAAACTGCAACGTTACACGTCCTACGACTTTATGGACGTGCGCCGCGACGCTTTAGCCGCCGAACCTTACAGCATCGACGATTCCAAGCAGAGCTACTCCCTGAGTGTTGGCTACGCACTCACAGATCGTTTTGTGCTGCGTGCATCGGTTGATGTGGAAAAACGAACAGGACAGATCATGAATAGCCGTGTTGAAAGCCGATTGGCCACCGCTGGTCTCACCCTGGAACATCGTTTTGGCGATAGCTTGCGACAACGCGGTCAGCGCAAGTCGCTCAGAGGCGCTGCTCGCTGAGCGCCACTCACAGAAGTTTGGCGAACTCCTCTTCTTTGAAACCAACGAGCACAAGAGCGCCAGCGTCCACGATGGGCCGCTTGATGAGCTTCCCATCGGCCGCGAGCGCACTCAGCGCATCAGACTCGCTCATGGTTTTGAGCTTCTCTTTGAAGCCACCGTTTCTGTAACTCTCACCCGAGGTGTTGAAGAATTTTGCGAGCGGCAACTTCGAACGTTTGTACAGATCCGTGAGCGCGGCCTTCGAGGGAACCTGCGCCACCAAGTCCTGAGACTCGTACGCGAGGCCCTTTGCATCGAGCCACTTGAGCGCGCTGCGACACGTGCTGCACTTTGGATACTGGTACACTTTCATTTTTCAACTCGGGGTTGTGCGGGCTGAAGGGTCACGGGAAACACGAGCGTTTTGCCCTCACGTAGCACGCTCGCTTTGAGCTCTTCGTTCGGCTCCAGTGTCATCAGAGCGGTCATTAGATCTTCAACGCTCTTGATCACGACGGGACCAAGTTGGGTCAAAACATCACCGCGCGTGATGCCCGCTTTCTGTGCGGCACTACCTTCTCGAACACCTTGAATGGGCATCCCCACAACGCCTGGCGGAGGCCCGCCATAATCAGGGATTGTCCCAAGCGAGCTCTTCATCTGGCCACGCGGCGCCGCGGGTTTGGTGCTCGTAACATAACTCAGCGTGATGCCCGCAGCGGTCACGCGAGAGGCCACCGCACTGACGAGCGCGCTCACTTTGGCAACGCCTGCGTAGTTGAGCTTGTCCGCCGTGTCGCTAGGCTTGTGATAATCGCTGTGCGCGCCAGAGAAGAAATGCAGCACGGGTACACCCGCAGCAAAAAACGGCGTTTGGTCGCTCGGACCATAACCATCACCGCTGGCATTGCAGAACACACGCGCCGCTCTGCATTCTGCTTCAACGAGTGCTTTCCATTCTTTTGCCGATTCTGCGCCTAAAACAGTGAGTGCGTTGGCACGTACACGACCCACCATGTCCAAGTTCAACATGGCGAAAAATTTTTCGTTGGCGGGCGCGTTCTTTACGAAATGCGCAGACCCAAGCACTCCGAGCTCTTCACCGGAGAACCATACAAAGTAGACGCCACGTGCCAAGGGCGCCCCAGACGACAGCGTCCGGGCAATCTCGATCAAGGCAGCCGACCCCGACGCGTTGTCATCCGCGCCATAATGCGGCGTCTTGCTGCTGGGATCGAGCGAGCTACTGCTATGCGCGCTCAGATGATCAAGATGCGCGCCAATGACTAGTGGAGAAAGCGCCAAAGCGGCATCAGTTCCCGGAAGATAGGCATACAGATTCTCAGTCTCTACGGCGCCTGCCTCGGTCTTCACCGTGAAACGTTGCCGCTTGGGCGGCTGCAGCCTCCCTTCCTGAGACAGCGCTGTCAGACGCGACACCACAACAGCAGCCGCTGCTTCAAAGCCTTTGCTTCCCGGTGCACGGCCATCCGCTGCAAGTGCGCGCGTGTCGGCCGCAATGCGATCAGCGGCCTGCGCAGCAAACGATGGCTGGGCATCCTTCCACTCGGCCATGAACACGTTGGTGTCGTGTTTGCCCTCAGGGGTCGCCCGATTCGAGGCAAACACCAAACGTTTACCGTCGGCTGAAAACATAGGAAAACCGTCGAAACCTTTGCTCGTTGTGACACGTTCCAAACGCGTCCCGTCCACATCGATCGCAAAGATGTCGAACTCGCGCCCGCGCGGGTCACCATAGTTGGAAGAAAAAATGATCCGCTTCGCGTCAGGGAAAAAATACGGCGC
>JBIKMD010000878.1:0-3127 GCA_044359465.1 Myxococcota bacterium | reverse complement strand
ATTGTAATCTTTTTCGTACATCGCAAGCAGCCGTTCTTCTTGGGGCGTCACATAGTACGGATCGCCATTGCTGGTACGCGCGAGTGCGCCGTTGACGGAAATGCAACGAGCACGTTCGCAATCAGCAAGGGAGACACGATCACCGGGCACTGCTTTGATGATCTTGATGATCTCTTTGTCTTTGTAGCGATGCACGACGAGCTCGCCCACCTTGGGGGCGCGGCAGCTATAGTAGCCCACTTCGAGTGTGAGAGACTCGCCGGCCGCGTGCAGCGGTAACAAGGACGTTCCGCGGACTTCCACTGGCAAACGTTGCGCAACACACTCGGCTGGGGCGTCCGGACGCAGCACGAAGTACGCGCCCACTGCAGCGGCGATCCCTCCGAGCGCTGCGAGTACTTTTAGCGCGTGCACAGGAACGAGACGACTTCTACGCCAACCGGCAAGCCCTCGGGTTGTGTTGCTCCGCTGCAGCCAACGAGTGCGCCTGAAGGTCCGATGGTCGAGGCGTCATCTGCCAAATACTCGGCGTTTTGAGCGTCTACGACGCGCAAGACCCCGGCCGTCTTTGGACTGAAGACGTAACCAGCGGGTGGGCTCGTACAGGCCCACTGCTGCGGCACGGCAGGCGTCGAGCCGAACACACCGCAGGTGAACATGAGTCCGCTGACGTTGTTCTTCGAACACACGAACCAATCGCTTGCGCAGGTTTGCAGCGCGATGTTGGTGCCGGAGGGGCGATAGAATGTGGGCGCACCTGAATTAGGCACCACAATGAAACCGCGCTTTTCTGGCAGAAATAAAGTGATTTTGTCGTTCGCGTTGCCACTGCCCGAACTGGAGAAACCCACGTCGTCACAGAGCCAGCCTGCGCTTGCATAGCTCGACGTGCAACCGCTGCCGCAGCAGAGCGCGATGGTTGGCTCAGAGGCGCCGCCACCAGCGAGCGCGTCGACATAACTCTTTGGCACGATGTCCGACGCGGCGATCGGCGCCGGCACATTGGTGATGGTCTGACCGCTAGCAATCGATGCGCCTGCGGCCAGCACTTGATCGAGCGTCGACGTAGGATGCGTGTGGTCCGAACAAGACACTTCGTTTGTGGCGCAAGTGCCGCCAGCAAAGCGCACAGAGAGGTTCACGTCACCGCTGCTGCCGCCGCCGCTGAGGCCGGAGCCTGCGGCCGTGTTCACCGCCGTGATATCGCCATTGCCTGGCGCCGGAGGCGTCTCGCATTGAAAGCCCACAGAGCGACGGACGGGAATCTGACCATCGGTGCAGGTGGGTTCGAGCAGCGCGAGGAGGTCTCCGTCGATGGGGGTGGTCACGCAGGCCCATCCCGTGCCCGCACGTTCGAGCAATTGCCCGTCTGCGCAGGATGACAGATCCGCTTTTGCCAGCGAGTTCACCGTGGGATCAACTTCGACAAAGGGTGTGGTGCCACCGCTCGGGGTTCCGCACACCCAGGTTTGCATAGGCCCGTCGAAGAGCGGAATTTGGCCATTGGTACACGCAAGAGAGAACAACAGGTCGTTGTCTACGTTGTCCGCAAAACCCGCGGGCATGGCGCCGAGTGTTCCCCATTCATGCGAGTGATCGCTGCGTGAGGCGGTGGTCGCCGAACCGTTCCCGCCAAAGCTCACGCTGAGCTCGACGACGCCCGATTCGCTGCCACCAGCGAGGCCTGAGCCGACCGCCGTTCGTACCGAGGTGATGTCGCCGCCTTCAATCGACGCCGGTGCGCCGCAAGACCAACGTCCGGCGCTATAGATGACCACTTCTCCATCCGCGCAGTTCAGATCGGCCCTGGCGAGCGCGTTGAACTCGTCATCGAGCGTAATGCACTTGTAACCGGAGGCGGTCTTCACGGCGATCTGTGCCAAACCGCACGTGGGCAGCCCGCCACCGAGTGAGGTGTCTGGCGCCTTTTCGCAGGCAATGAGGACGAGTGAGAGCAGCGTGAGGCGTTTCATTACCGGCACCTTTGCGAACGTTGTTCTTGGTTTTTTGGACAGGTCGACCAGCCGCCGCAGCCGCCCGTGTTCCAGGTGGCGTTGGTTCCGCACGCGGCGATGCCGCTGGCCCAACCGGCGCTACCACCGCAGCAGCAGAAGCCAGAGCAGCAGGTGCCACAGCCTCCGCTCGAGGTAGTCGTGTACTCTTTGTCCTCTAGTCCGTTGCAGTTGTAGTCGAAGCTGGAGCACGCGTTGACGGTGCCGCTCAGGGTCGTTGCGCCTGGGAAGGTGTTCGATGCATTGTCGCAGCAGTCGAACGCAAATGGCTGTGCCCCAACCGTGCCGTCATAACGTTTCGCAAGAGCCGTGTAGTGACCCGCAACGTCCGGCGCGCACAAACACTTCTTGTTTGCTTGGATGCCCCAACCGTCGCCATCGAAGTCGAAGTAATAGTCCGTGCAACCAGCAAGGTTCTCGCCTTCGTTCTGCGAGCCATCGCAGTTGTCGTCGACGCTGTTGTTACAAATTTCGGCGACCGGAAACACGGTTTGAACACAGACGAGGTTGCCGCCCGTTTGGCAGTCGCGGACGCCATTCGCACACGCACCGAGCTTGTTTGGTACGCTGCAGCCTACGCCGCTGCCTGGGTTGCCGTTGTCCACCCCGAGTGTGCAGTCGTTGTCCAAGTTGTCGCAAACTTCGGGCGATGGCGCGATGTCACGTGTGCACTCGATGGCGCCGTTGACACAATTGGTGTGACCGGCTGAACAAACGCCTGCTTGGCCGGTTGGACAAATGAAACCGCCGCCTGGATTGCCATCATCCGCGCCGCCGATGCCATCGTTGTCTAGACCGTCGCAGACTTCGAACGCATCACATGACAAGTGTTTGCCGAAATTGTTCACGTCGTGTGAGCACGTGACGCCCGAAGGATTGACGTCATAAAACGGACACAGCGGAAGCTGGACGATGCAATCGTTGACGCAGCCGCGCACGTAGTTCGTGGGCGACATCCCAGGACCGTAGTCAATGTAAGGAATCGCAGCCCAGCGTACGTCACCAGGTTGGGCAGAGGCGCTGCTGACGTAGGTACAATCCACATCCGGTAGCAGCGGATTTGCCGTTTGCGCTTCGTTGTTCGCGCCTTGTTCGCATTTATTGAGACGTAAGCC
>JBIKMD010000877.1:0-3130 GCA_044359465.1 Myxococcota bacterium | reverse complement strand
ATGCGCTTTCTTGCTGGTGATCAATGCGCTGACCTGCTCGGCATCCCAGACAGCAATTTCATGGGCGTGATGGATGTGTCCGCGTCGTTACTGAATGAGCTCGATGTGCCCGATCATGACGCGCTGCTAGCGAGTCTGTTTGGGCGGCTAGCGAAAGAAGGCATGCGCGGAATCATTGCTGCCGAACGTGATGGCAAACAGGCGTCGTTTCGCTTGCCGGAGTCGCTCCTGCGTTCGGTCATTCCGAACACTTGAGGCGCCGGGCTTCAGGCGTACAGTTTTTCAGTGAGATCCCAGAGCGCTTTGGCCAAGACGTCGTCGCGTCCTGCGACCGCTGGGGTCTTCAGCTTTTTGTCGTAGTAATAACCACCGCTCTGCACAGTGCTGTCGGTCGTAGCGAGCCAGACCAGCGTTTCGGCTCCCTTTTCCGGCGTTCGGGCAAAAAGCGCGGCGCCTAGTTTGACGAAGGCGGACATCAGCTTGCCGTTGTTGTGACCGAAACCCGTCTGCACAAAACCCGGATGAAACGCGCTCACGTTTGCGTTTGGCAAACGGCGCGCGAGCTCCCGCGTGAACAACACATTGGCGAGCTTGGAATCTGCGTAAGCAGAAAATCCCGCCTTGCCGTTGCGTTTCGCAATCGTCTGCAAATCGATCTTGCCTGGTCTGTGTACATTACTCGAGGTGCTGACTACGCGAGCGTTCTGCAAGAGCGGCATGAGCTCGCTCGCGAGCAGCTGATAACCCACGTGGTTGAGCGCGAAGGTCATTTCGATTCCGTCTGCAGTCGTTTGGTACTCTTGAAACAACGCGCCCGCGTTGTTGACCAGCACGTCCACTCGACCATGCTTCTGCTTGAACTCCTGGGCCACTTTTTTGACCTCAGCGATCGAAGACATGTCCGCGATCAAGAGCGAGATCTTGTCGTTCTGCGTTTGTGCTTTGAGCTCGCTCACGATGCGAGCGCCCTTGTCTGGGTTGCGAGCGATCAGCACGAGCTCGGCGCCGCGCGCTGCAAATGCTTTCGCTGCAGCTTTGCCAATGCCTTCTGTCGCGCCAGTGACCAAAAACAGCTTTCCAGTGAGGTCTCGTTGCATGCGGCCCCGCTAGCGATTTCTCGCAAACAAATCCACAGGTCTCGTGCCAAGGCGCGTAGTCGCGGGTCTCACCAGATTCTGTTAATACGCCAGCGTGGCCGCCAAGAAGAAGCTCGCAACGTACAACGCCAAGCGTGATCCCAAACGCACACCCGAGCCTTTTGATGAAGGTTCTACTGGCCATGCCGGGCTCCTCTTTGTCATCCATGCGCACAATGCGCGGCGCATGCACTTCGATCTGCGGCTCGAACACGAAGGTGTGCTTGTGTCTTGGGCTGTTCCTAAAGGTCTTCCAGAGACGACGAAAGACAAACACCTCGCCGTGCACGTGGAAGACCACCCTCTGAGCTACGCGGAGTTCGAAGGTTTCATTCCCAAAGGTGAGTACGGCGGCGGCGACGTCATCATTTGGGACAAAGGTCGTTACGTTCCGCTAGCGGATCTTTCGCAGTCACTCAAAGACGGCAAGCTCGTCTTCGAGCTTTTCGGTCAGCGGGCCCGTGGTCTGTTCACGCTCGTTCGCACCAAACGCGGCGGCACAAAGGGTAACCAGTGGTTGCTCATGAAAAAGAATGACGATTGGCAACCCAAAGCGAACGCTAAGGACGTGAGACCTTCGCAAGCGATTGCCAGTGAGCTTCTCACGCGCCACGTGGTGAAACGCGAAGTGGAGGTCAACGACGTTCAATTGATGCTCGCTGAGACGGCTGAACGTGCCTTTTCGGATCCCGCGTTTTTGTTCGAGCTGAAGTACGACGGGTATCGCTTGCTCGCGAGCAAACGCGCCGGGGTGCCCGCCTTGCGCTATCGCAACGGCAAGATCGTCAATGACAAGTACCCGGAGATCACCGCTGCAATACAAGCACTCGATGCGGCCAATGTGATCTTGGACGGCGAGCTCGTGGCGCTCGATGCCGAGGGCGTTCCCCGCTTCCATCAGCTCGAACAGCGTGCGCAGCTCTCGCAGCCAAGAGACATTCAGCGCGGCATGGGCGAAGTGCCTCTCGTGTACATGGCCTTCGACCTCCTCGCGCTGGAGGGGCACGATCTGCGCGCCCTCCCGCTCATCGAGCGCAAGGAGTACCTAAAGCGATTGCTCGCGCGCGCGTCAGCGAGTTTGCGTTTCGCCGATCACGTTGTGGAGCACGGCGAAGCATTGCTCGAGCATGTCAAAAGGATGAACGGGCTAGAAGGCATCATGGCCAAGCGGGCAGACGGGGTGTATCGCTCCGGTCGCCACCCCGATTGGAAGAAGCTTCGTCTCGAAAAGACCGCGGACCTCGTGGTCGTGGGTTTTTCGAAGGCGGAAGGCTCACGTACGGGTTTTGGCGCGTTGCTCCTGGCGTCGCGAGACGATGAGGGCTGGTGCTACCGCGGCCGAGTTGGAACGGGCTTCGACACAGCTCAGCTGTCTTCGATCCACAAGCGCCTGAGCAGTTTGGTGCGTGCCAATGCGGCATGCGAGGTGCCTGACCCAAAAGATCGCAAAGACGTCACCTGGGTTGAACCCTCGTTGGTCGTTGAAGTGCGCTTCTTGCAGCTCAGCCAAGAAGGGCGCTTGCGTCTCCCCGTGTTTCTGCGCGTGAGGGATGACAAGGCAGCGCAGGCGTGTCGCTTTGAAGCCCGACAAGAGGAAGCGCCGAAAAACCTCAGCGTAGAGGCGCCGCTGGTCACGGTCTCGAACCCGAGCAAGGCATTTTTCCCGGGTGTGAGCAAAGCGGAGCTCGTCGCGTACTACCGGAGCGTCGCGCCCTATGCGCTGCCGTACTACCAAGACCGCCCAGCGCTGCTCACGCGTTTTCCAGATGGCTACGATGGCAAGTCGTTTTTCCAAAAAGACGCGCCTGACTTTGCGCCTGCGTGGCTGAGGCGCGAGCGTATGTTCAGTGACTCCACAAACCGCGACATTGATCATTTCGTGCTCGATACGGCCGAGGCGCTTGCCTACGTGGCGAACATGGGAACGATTCCTATTCATGTGTGGTCGAGCCGCATCGGCTCGCTCGATCGGCCGGACTACACGGTGATCGATC
>JBIKMD010000876.1:0-3131 GCA_044359465.1 Myxococcota bacterium | reverse complement strand
AACCGTGCCGGGCGACCCGAGCACACTCAACATCCTGTGCGAGGAGGATACCCAATGTCCAAAGCCCCTCGTCTGTAACCTGACGCGGCAACGCTGCGTGTCGAGCGAACGGACGGATGTGAGTGCCCCGCAGCTCTGCGCAGCAACGCTCACGCCCCCGGTTGCGCGGCGCCTGGAGGACGGCACTTACCAAGCGCTGACCGCGCGCATCTACGTGGATGAAGCGTTGGCGCCGACTCTGAGCTTGTTTTTCACTGACCGCGAGGTTCGATCCTTTAGCGGGTTCAAGCAGGTCGAGGGCGTGGAACCTGTTGATGGCTGCGCGATTGCGTATGAAGCGACCTACCAAACGACGGGTGATGAGTCACAAAACGTCGAACAGCAGCTCCGTGCGCAACTGAGTGATCTTCAGAACAACGTGGCGACCGTGCCTGTTCCTGCTGTCGTTCGTTTCGACTTCACACCGCCTGCCGCACTCGCTGGAGCGACGCTGTCTGTTGCGCCGTCGCCGCTCAATCCGATCGCAGAAGAGGTCCTTACCTCGCAAATTGCTGGCCGAACGAGCCGGGTGGTGTTGTCATTCACGACCAGCGAGTTGGTGCTGCCTCCCGTCTTGTCGACTGAGCCTGCGTCGACAATCGCGTTCTCCTTGATCACGGCGAGCGGAACAGCGTTCACCTACGAGATCGATTGGGGCACGGTGGCGGAGACGCTAGAGCAAAATTATGCACTCGTGGCCACGCTGACAGATCTCGCTGGCAACACTGCCACGGCGCCGCTAGGTGTCTCGGTTTCCATAGATACGCTCGTTCCTCCTGCGCCGTCGTCGAGCCAAATTGTGTTCCATCGTTCGCCTTGGGGCAACGCCGAGAGCAACACCGAGATTTACACGGTCTACGGCGCTCTGGGTTCAGTAGATCCGTTTGCTTGGGTTCTCGTCTTCCGCGACAGCGCCGCAAAACGCGAGCTCAATCGCGTCCAGGCGCAAGCGGATGGTTCCTTTGGTGGCAGCGCCGATGCTGAAGGCTTCGATCTGCCAACGGCGGATCTTCCAACCGTGCATGTGCGCGCGATTGATCGCGCTGGCAACGCCAGTCCGGTGACCACCGTCGCGGAAATCGAGTGGACTGCTGCGATGCTAGGGAAACAGCCGGGCAGCGTGGTGAGCAATCCGCATGCGTTTTTCGAAGCACCTGTTGCCGCGCGCGCGCGTCATCCGAGCAAGCTCACTGAGGTGGCAGGTGATGCGCTTGCTGCGCGTGATACTGACACCGAGGATGTTCTTGGTGGGGGCGCCTGGCTGAGCGCGCAGACGTCAGCGCTCTTCACGGATGTACGTGCATACGAAGCCATGGCGTACGACGCAACGCGCGGCCGTATGTGGACGTTTGGCGGGCGTACAACTTCCATTGCCGGGTTCACTGTCTGTGGCAGTCCCTCTGCTTCTTTTTCGTTGCGCGATGCCGACCCTTATTGGCGTGCAACCACCCAAGGCTCGCCTCCCAGCGGATCGAACAACCCCTCATTAGCCTATGACGCGGCTCGCGATCGCTTGCTGCTCGCTCGTGGATTGAGTGTGTACGCACAGCGCAACGGAGCGTGGGAGGAGCTGACATTCTCCCGCTGCGCCAATCCCACGACGGAGTTCGTCGTATTCTACGATCCAGTGCGCAGGCTCAGTTACGTGTTCAATGATCGTTTGATGTACAGCTGGGATGGCGCTTCATTCACGCGTTTGTGCGAAACCTCAGCGTGCAACGAAGACTCGCCATCATGCCCCGTGAATCTGCCAGAGGGCCTACCTACTAACTGGGCGATCACCTTCGATGATACGCTGGGTGAGACGCTCGTGTACGGCGCAGGTGGCGGCAAAGATCAGACCTGGGCGTTCAATGGCAGCGAATGGCATCAGCTTTGTACTACCGAGCCGTGTTTGTCGTCGCGACCTGGACCACTCGCTGATGCCGGGCTCGCGTACGATCGTGCACGAGGTGTGAGCGTGTTGTTTGGTGGTCAGCCGAATGGCGCGCTTTGTTCGCAGCCAGAGATTATGTTCAACGGAACGGCCGGTATCACCATGCCTTCGAATCAGACCTGGACTTTCGATGGCACCATTTGGACGCAAGCCGCTCCGGCTGCGTCACCCCCCGCGCGATCGGGTCACAGTATGGTTTATGACATCGCGCGCGAACGCGTGGTCATGCGCGGGGGCACAGATTGCGATTGTTTTACATCTGCCGGATTTTCGACTGGCGTCTTTAGAGACACGTGGGAGTGGAATGGCAGCACGTGGACGCAGGCTGCAGTCACGCCAACGCTCGCTGGCTACACGCTCGCCACACCGCCTGCTTCGTCACAACATGCCATGAGCCTCGATCCCGTGAGCGGTGAAGCGGTCATGACGGGCGGCAATTTAGGCACCAACCTCTACCGTTGGCACGCGCAGCGCTGGTTCGCAGTGGGTGTTGGGACTACGGCGACCGCGCTGATTCAGGCGAGCCCCACACCGAGTGGTGTGACGCCCAAACCGCTGCTCCGATACGGCGGTTATGCCAGCGGAAATCCTACGCAGGTCGTGTCGCCTGATACCTATGCGTTCAATGGTACGGGCTACGACGGTGCGTGTGGGGTTGGCCCGCCGTGCCTCTCGAACAACGCAGGCACGATAGCCTATCACGCTGCGGCGAGTGATGGAGCTCAGCTTGTCATGTTCGGTGGTGCAGGCAATTTCACGCCTGACGGAACGAACTCCCTCTATAACGCTTTGAAGGGCGAGACTTGGGCGTTCGTCGATGGAAGCGGCTGGACCCAAAAGTGCACATCCGCGCCATGCAACACGCAGAGACCTAATGCGCGTGCGCGCCACGCGATGGCGTTCGTCTCCCAGACGGATGGGCTCATGCTCTTTGGCGGCGCGAGCAATGTTGCCGGCGCACTCTCTGATACATGGTTATTCAAAACCGACACTTGGACCCCGCTTGCACCTGGGCGTTCCCCGCCTGCCCGCGCTGCGCATGTGCTCGTGAACGATGAAACGCGCGGCGCTGTCATGGTTGCCATGGGTACGGATAAACCGGGCCGCGTTGGCATGGACCCCGTGACGACCTACGGAGTGCCCGCTACGCTCGTTC
>JBIKMD010000048.1:0-11003 GCA_044359465.1 Myxococcota bacterium | reverse complement strand
TTAACTGGCTCGAGCGCGCGCAAGCTCCGAAGGGGCGGCGCAAACTTGCTGGCAGGACGCGCATGGTTGAATCACCTGCATCCGCTCACGCACCTAGAGCTCGGCAATGCGTTCGATCTCGACCATGTTTTGCGCTGGGGAACCCTGCCGCGAGTCGCAGCGCTGTCGGACGAGGTTGAGCGCAAAGAATTTCTCAAGGTCTACGCACAAACCTACGTGCGGCAGGAGATCAAAGAGGAGCAGACAGTTCGCCGCTTGGATCCGTTCCTTCGCTTTCTGGAGGTGGCCGCACAGTGCAATGGCGAGATTCTCAACCACTCCAAGATTGCGCGCGACGTTGGCAGTGACCCCAAAGGCGTGGAGCGCTACTTCGAAATTCTCGATGACACGCTCCTCGGTGTGCACCTCGAGCCGTTTCACGCGTCAGTGCGCAAACGGCAGACACGGCGCAGCAAGTTCTACTTCTTCGATCTAGGTGTGACACGCGCGTTGACCCATCAGCTCGACGCCGAGCTCTCCCCTCGCACATTCGCGTACGGACGAGCGTTCGAGCACTTCTTCATCCTCGAATGTATGCGCCTTCGCGATTATCGGCGGCGCGACGAACAGTTTTTCTATTTGCGAACGAAAGATGATTTGGAAATCGACCTCATCATCGAGCGCGGCGGAAGCAAACGCACGCTGATCGAAATCAAGTCGAGCAACAATGTGGACGCAACCGAGCTGACGCATCAACGTAAGCTCGCGCGGGACCTCGCTCCATGCGATTTTTGGGTCGCGAGCAACGAACGCCAAGCGCGAAGTATCGATGGAGTTGAGATCTTGCCGTGGCGTGAGGTGCTAACACGGCTTTATGGATCGGAGATCTAGGGGCACTCCCTCAAGTTGACATTCGTCGTGCTCGCGGCGCCGCGCATTTCACGCGGGCGCCGAAAACGAATTCATGCGCGTCTCCTTCGTTTGTTCTCTTGTTTTGCTTGTTGCTTGCGGCGCTCCGGCGACTGAGCCGCCGCGCTCAAAATTGAACTACACACCCACGCCTGCAGCAGCACCATTTGCCCCGGATGCTGAGCCAGAGGACGAGGTTGCGCCTCCTCCCGCGGCTGCGCCAACCGGACCAACGGGTCCCACGGCTACGCTTATCGCGCCCTCTGGTCCGCCCCCTGCGTTGCCAGCGTTCTCTCTGGCCACCCTTCGCGGATTATGGCGTCAGCCTCCGGCGGATGTTGGATCGCGGGAAAGCTACACGTTCAACGCGGACGGCTCGTATCACCGCCTGACGCAAAGCCTCGGCGAGGGCGGTGTTGTCGACTTCGAGACCAACGAGGACGGCGTGTTCACGCTGCGTGAAAGTGAACGCGTGCTAATCACCGATGAGCCTGCTTCTGCGATCCGGGCGTACGTGTCGACCTACGTTTCTTCGCAGTGGTTCGTCCCTGAAGCCGCGCTACCGACGACGTCGCTCGACGGAATCAAAGGATCCTTTCGTTCATACAAGCGCATCGAAGCATACGCTGGTGCGCTCGGCGACAGTACCACGGAGGTTGTCTATACCTTCGGCGACGGATGGGCGGTGCAGATTGTCGTGACCTCAACGGAAGAGGGCGTGGTCAATTTCGTCGGCACCTACGGACCCGCGGGCGATGACAGCTGGGCATTCGTGGCGAAAGATGCGCAGAACCGGGAGTTGCAAGCGTTCGTGCATTTGATCGACGGGGTCGCGCTTGCCGTCGGCGCCGAGCCATTCATCAAAACGCCAAGCGCTGAGTGAGGGTCGCCTGCGGCTTCGACGCCGGTGTGCAACTGAGCATGGCTGCGATGAGGAGCCGTTTAGCGCTTAGTGCCGATCGGAACCGTGACCACGCGGAGCGAGTCGCCTTGGCGACACGAGATGTCTACGCGGTCGACAGTGAGCGGCAAAGACACAGCGCTTCCGAGTGGGCGAAGCGTCTTGGTCGCGGGCACCGCTACCGGCGGACCAAGCACGGTCCTCACACCTTCTGCGAAGCTGACCATTTCAACATCACAAGGCGTCTTCGATGTGTATGCAAA
This sequence comes from Myxococcota bacterium, assembly GCA_044359465.1. Lineage (GTDB taxonomy): Bacteria > Myxococcota > JADLHZ01 > JADLHZ01 > JADLHZ01 > JADLHZ01. The sequence continues at coordinate 8,951 of JBIKMD010000048.1, read as the reverse complement.
TCTATACAAGGCACTTGGGGCGCAGCGGTTGCCGGGTGCTCGGTCGAGGGCGATGGGCGCGGCCGACGCTTCATCACAGAAGACTTTCACCACGAACGACGCGTCTTCGCCTTGGCGCGGTGTGAACTCGTCCGCTGTTCGTTGTTGAACGACGACCACTGCGACCAGGAGAAGCGCCGCAGCGGACGCGAGCACGGGTACCAGCCAAGGCATGGGCTGTGTGCTTGGGGCCTCTTGCGGGAAAACACGTGCGCTCAGCGCCTCAATGACAGCGTTTGGCGGCAGGGACGCAGAGTTACCCTGCGAGGCGAGCAAACGATCGCTGCCCATCGCCAAGTCGTAGTCACGACGGCAGGCGGCGCAGCGACGCAAATGCACGAACAGCCCTTCCAGCTCGGCCGGCGTCAGTGTTTGGCCTTCGCGCAAGCGCTCCGTACGCCGACCATAGATCCATTTGTGCCAAATCATGCGGCCACTCCGCCCATGACAGCTAGCAGCAGCAGGCCCATCAGCGCCTCGAGATCCAGCTTGCACAGCTCCGCGTAGCCACGCGCAGACAGCTCATCCTGCAGCGTTTTTTTGAGCTTGGCTTCGCGCCAACGCAGCTGCATTGGGCTGAGCGCGAGCGCGTCGCAGATCTCACGGCGCGGTTTTTCTTCTTCGAAACGCAGGCGCACGATCTGTTTGTCTACTTCGTCCAGGCCGGCCAAAAAGCGTTGATAGATAGCGCGCAGCTGCTCGTTGGCCGCCGAGCGTTCGGGACCAGGCTCTGCCTCATCAACCACGATGAGCGCCTGGTCCTCGATGGAGATGGTTTGTGATCCCCCTTTTTTTCGAAAGCGATCGATCAACAGATTCTTGGCGATGGCGAGCAAATACGTTTGGAACGGTCGTGTGCCATCGTAGCCGCTGCGAGCAGCATCGGAGAACGCTCGAATAAAGGTTTCTTGCAGCATGTCATCGAGCTCAAAAGCCAACTGAAAGCCGCGAAAATGCAGCCTGCGGCCCTCGCTGTCGAAGGAGAATCCATGCGCTAAACGCCGGGCTATCAACGGCGCGTAGGCACGATAGACCTCGGCGAGTGCGGCCTTGTCGGCACGGCGAAAGCGCACCAGCAAGAGCGGATCGTCGCGCAGCGGATCTTGTGGTGGTTCCCCCATGTGTTGCGCGCATATGGCTCATAATTGGGTGTTACGATCCAGCCGCGCGCATTTGTTACCCAAGCAGCCAAACGGCTACTTGTGCGCATCTCCGCAAGCGCCGCATCCGGGCGATTGTCGATACTAGGAGCATGCAGGTCCGCCTCCATGACGTGCTCGCCTACCTGACCTCGCTGAGGGGCCGTGAAACAGTCGTGCAACTCCGCGATTCCATTGAGAGAAGCGGCGTCGACTTGCGGACGCCGCGCATGGAAGCAGGGGGCGCGTCGGATCCCCTACCAACAGACACCTTCGAGCGTGGTGTCACCGAGGCGCTCTACGGCATGTTGTTTTCCAACCTGGCGACAGAAATGCCTGCGGCAGTCGTCGAGGTGCTCGCCAGTGTAGCCGACCGCAACGGCGTCATCGATACGGTACGGGCGCAGCAGCGACTCGGCGTCAAAGCGCAGCGCCTGCTCGCAACAGTTGGAACGCGGGTACCTGACGCGACTCAAATCGAAAGCACGACCATGACGTTACTTACGCCGCAAACCCGCGGCCTCGTGGCGCGCTCGGCGCCGCCCAGCGTCACTGCCGGCCGGCAGGTGCTCACCGATGTCTCGAGCGCGTTGCGCGGCGGTGTGTCACTCGCGAGGTTTCGTTGCTTCGGGATCGGCGAGGTGCAGCCGCAGACGCAGGCATTTTTGCAATCACTCGGCGCAGTTGGGCTTCCCGCTGCGCGCACGCACTGGCTAACGGATCCGCGGCGATCCCACGCTGTAGAAGTGGAACGCCTTCGTTCGCGCGGCGTCGATGTCATGCCCGCATCGGACGACTCGGGCATTCACACCGCGTCGATAGCGCTGGGACTGCAGACGCTTTTCGCCGATGCAAAACCAGAAGAAACCAAGGCGCGCTTTTTGATCGTCGATGAAGACGGTCGTATCACGCGCGAGATTCATCGTTTGTACCCACAGTTCGAACATTTATGCGCAATCGTCGATCAACGCGCGGCGTCCAGTGACTTTGCCGATCTCACAAACTTGCGGGCCCGCGTGATCTCACTGTCAGACACCACTGTAGAACCTATGCGCGATGCCATTGCGGGTGAACGCGCAGTCGCGGCCATCGAAGCGGCGTTGCGGCGCGCGGATCCGATGCACCGCTTCAATCCCAAAGAAGCCGTCGTCGAGGGATATTCCCCAGAGAGTCGCGCCATCATTGCAAGCTTGCAACGCCGTGGTTTCACGGTGTCAATCGCCTCTACAGATGCGGCAGAGATCGCGGCTGCACGCGACGCAGGGCTCGGTGCGGGTGATCTCACGTCACAACTCTCGCACGCGCACCTGCTCGTCACCACTGTGGGCAAACTCTCCATCAATATGGTCGCACTGCAGGGCATGCCTTCGGGCGCTGTGCTGGCGAGCGCAACACCGGTGTTGCTCGACGGACCAGTGCGGCTCCCCTCGCCTCGCGACCTCAACCTCTCGCGTGACGACAACGGCGTGCTGCGTTCGACCTTTCAGGGGCGTCCCATAGAGCTTGGCAGAACCGGGGACGCATTCCAGCACAGCGTGTTTCATATCAGCGCCGGTGACGATCGTTTGCTCCTTCGCTCGGGCGTCGACGTCTCACTCGACACCGTGGTGCCAGACACCTTTGCGCAGGTCGAAGGCGGCTTATTGCTCGCTGGCGTATTCGAAGCCGTGCGAACGACGACCGCGGGCGCGCGTACGCTCTCGGCGGCTAGTGCCACTGTCGTTCGCGATCGCGCCACAGTGCGCTTAAAGGCGCTTGGCCTGGACCCATTACGCCCGATTTTGCGCTGAACGTCCGTCGCTGAAACCAGGCGGTCTCTGGTGCTTCTTCACATTGGCTCTATTGTCCCGTGCCAGGCTTTGTCATGGTGCCTCTTATGTTCGCTCATCTGCGCGGCCGCGATCTTTTGGCGTTGCTCGCGGTCTACGTCATTTGGGGTTCCACTTATTATGGGATGCGTCTCGCGTTTCGTGAGTTGCCGCAGCTCTCAGGATCTGGGCTCCGTTATTTCCTCGCCGGCCTGTGTTTGCTGATCGTCCTCTCTGCGCGCGGAAGCGCGTGGCCAAGCCTCAAACAATGGCTCCTTGCGATACCGGTGGGGACGCTCATGTTCCTCGCCGGCAACGGGGTCATCGCGATCGTGGGACGCCACATTGGCTCTGGGCTCATTGCGGTGGTTTGCGCCACCATGCCGCTTTGGCTCGCTGTCATTGGCCAAGTGCGCGGTGAGCGGCAGACCGGCACCGAGTGGATCGCCATGTGCATTGGTGTGCTCGGTGTTGTCGTCTTGGCCTGGCGCTCGGAGCTCCGTGCCAACCCACTCATGACGGCGCTCTTGCTCCTCGCTCCGGCCGGTTGGGCGTTTGGCAGCACGCTTGCGCGACACTGGCCACTCGCGCCCGGGCTCATGTCGGGGGCAACTCAAATGATGGCCGGCGGCGCCGTCATGATGATCTGCGGCTTTTTGTTCCACGACGAACATCTGCCGACGCAGGTGTCTGGCACCGCGATCGCCGCGTTTTTCTACCTTTTGGTGTTTGGCTCGCTAATTGGGTTCAGCGCCTACACCTACCTCCTGCGCAATGTGCGCCCGGCGCTAGCGGTCAGTTATGCGTACGTAAACCCGGTCTTCGCTGTGCTTCTTGGGGCTACGATTGGCGGGGAAACCATCAAACCCGAGGCTTGGATCGCCACCTTCTTGATAGTCGCTGCCGTGGTGCTTGCCACTAGGCCGCCGGGGCCGGTTTCCGGTTCCACGACCTCTGAAGTCTGACTGTCAAGCCGTTTCCTTGAGCTCACCAGCGGGCGCATGCTAGCGCCCAGCCCCTTATGCACGAACTATACAGTAGCCTCACCACACTTCTGCTTGCGCAGGCAGAAGCCGCTGGCGAAGCCCCTCAGGGCTTCCTCGATCAATTGCGCAGCAGCTCACTGCCACCGCTGCTTCTCATGATCGGCGCCATGTATTTCCTCATGATCCGCCCCATGCTGAAGCAGAATCGCCAGCAGCAAGATCTGCTCAAAGGGCTGAAGAAAGACGATGAAGTCGTCACCAGCGGCGGCATGTACGGCAAGATTCACTCAATCGACGCAGCCGTTGTCACGCTCGAAGTTGCGAATGGCATCCGCCTCAAGCTCTTGCGGTCGAGCATCGCCGGCAAGTGGAACCCTCAAGCCCAGACCCCCGCGGCCGCAGAGTCGGCAAAGTCGGCCAAGGAGTAATTCATGCAACGTCCTTATCTCGGCACTCTCGTTACGCTCGTTGGAGCCACGCTGTTTTCAGTGTGGTTGCTCTTTCCAACGTACCTCTTCTACTGGACCGCGACGCCTGAGCAGCGCGCTGACAACAAGTTGTTCTGCGCCAGCGTTCCGAGCTGGTCACACTGCAACAAGATGACGCTCGGCCTCGACCTTCAAGGTGGTTTGCACCTGGTCATGGGCGTCGTCGTCAATAAAGCCGTGAGCGATCGCGCAGAACGTTACGCGGACGGCCTCACAGACCGCTTCAAAGAGAAACAAATCGACGTCGAGTCGGTGAAGCACCTCGATGACTCACCCACCATCGAAATCGTTCTCAAAGACACCGAGACCGAAAAGAAGATGACGGATTACATCCGCTCTGACTTCAACGTGCTCACGGTCAGCGAACGCCTCGATGGCGGCAAACGCGTGCGTCTTTCGATCATCGAAGACGAACAAACCCGCATCAAAGCGGACGCGGTTGACCAAGCCATCAAGACCATTCGCAATCGTGCTGACAAATACGGCGTGAGCGAGCCGACGATTGCCAAGCGCGGCGAGGACAACATCCTCATTCAGCTCCCAGGCGTGAAGGATCCAGACCGCGCCATCGAGCTCATTGGCACCACAGCGCAGCTCGAGTTCAACATTGTTGATGACGAAGGCACGGCGCTCGACAACCTCGAGCTGCCAGAAGGTGTCACCCGCGACTACGAAGGTGGCGCGGGCGGCCGCCGCGTGACCGTGCTCCACGCCGCAACCAAAGAAGCCATCTACGAGGCGGTCAAAGGCAAGTTGCCAGAAGATCGCACGGTGAAAGTTGGTGAAGAAGAAGACGCAGCCGGCAAAGTGATTGGTTACCGCAGCTACTTGGTCGCCAAAAAAGCAGGCGTGACCGGTGACTACCTGACCGACGCCGGCGTGCAGTTCTCGCAAGAAGAAGGCCGCCACCACGTGTCCTTCGAGTTCGATCCGCAGGGCGCCAAGATCTTCGAGAAGCTCACCGGTGAAAACATCGGCAAGCGCCTCGCGGTGGTGCTCGACGACACGATCAAGAGCGCGCCCGTGATTCAATCGAAGATCAGCAACCAAGGTCGCATCACCATGGGCGGCAACAAGTCGTCCGATGAGATCATGAACGAAGCCAAAGACCTCGCGCTCGTGCTCAAGTCCGGCGCGCTCGCGGCTCCCGTTATCATTCGCGAGCAACGCCGCGTTGGTGCCACGCTCGGTAGCGAAGCAGTTCAAAAAGGCCAGCAAGCGATGATGATCGGTTTGATCCTCGTCGTGCTTGCGATGGTCGCCTACTACCGGCTCAGCGGCGCGATCGCGAACTTCGCGTTGATCTTCAACTTCGTGTTCATCATTGCCGCGCTGGCTGGATTGGAAGCCACGTTGACCCTCCCGGGTATGGCCGGTATCGCGCTCACGCTCGGTATGGCCGTCGATGCAAACGTCATCATCCTCGAGCGTATTCGCGAAGAAATTCGTCACGGCAAAACCGTTCGCGCTGCAGTGGAAGCAGGTTACGACCGCGCGTTTTGGACCATTGTCGACTCGCACGTCACGCAGGTCGTCGCCGGCGTCATTCTCTGGCAATACGGTTCAGGCCCGATCCGCGGCTTCGCTACGACGCTCATCATCGGCATCATCGCCTCGCTCTACACTTCGGTTTGGGTCACCAAGATGATCTACGACTGGATGGGCGCGAAGACCAAAATGGAAACCATCTCGATCTAAGGGGTGACCCTTACGAGGACAGCACATGTTTGAAATCATTAAGCCAAATACGAATTTCGACTTCATCGGCAATCGCACGAAGTTTGAAATCATCTCTGCCGTTTTGCTCGTCGCGTCGGTCGTGCTCGTCATGACCAAAGGCCTCTACTGGGGCATCGACTTCGCCGGTGGTTACGAGTTCCAACTCAAGTTCAACAAAGACGTCTCGGCAGATCAAATCTCGAAGGCGCTCTCGGACGCAGGTGTTGGCGGCGCGGTCGTTCAGACCTACGGCGACAACAAGAACGAATACCTCCTTCGCATCGAGAAGCACTCGGGCGTCGACACCAAACAAGTCGAAGCCGCACGCGCAGCGCTCAAGTCGGACTCGCTCAAGGACTTCTCGTACAACGAAGAAGCGCCAGACCGTATCCGCATCATCTACTCGACGGACCCAGGCGAAGAGACCGTGAAGAGCGCCTTCACCAAACAAGGTCTCGTCGTAAAGTCGGTACAAAAGGGCGGCCGCGAAGACCGCGCTGAGTACAACGTGAACCTCAAGTCGGTTGCCGACGCGGTCGACCTGGCGCTGCACGAGAAGCTCGGCATTGCTGCTTCTGAGCAAATCACGGTGCGTGCGGACTTCGTGGGTCCGCAAGTTGGTCAGCAGCTACGCGAACAGGGCCTTTGGGCTGTGGCCATCTCGTTCTTCTTCATGCTCATCTACATCGCGTTTCGCTTTGACTTCTACTTCGGTCCGGTCGCGATTCGCTGCTTGTTCTACGACACGCTCGTGACCATTGGCGCGTACTCGCTGACGGGCAAAGAGTTCAACCTCACGACCATTGCTGCGCTGCTCACGATCGTCGGTTATTCGATGAACGACACCATCGTCATCTTCGACCGTATTCGTGAGAACAACGTCCGCATGCGTGGCCGCGCGCTCGAGACCATCGTCAACGCGTCGCTCAACGAAACGCTCTCGCGTACCATTCTGCAAACGGCCGTCACGCAGCTCGTCGTCATTTCGCTGTGGGCCTTTGGTGGTGGCGTGCTCAGCGACTTCGGCTTCGCACTCTTTATCGGCTTCACCGTCGCGACCTTCTCGTCGATCTCGATCTCCGCGCCGCTTTACATCTTCCTGCGCCGCAAGTTCGACCCCACGCTCGAAGAGACCAAAGCCGTTCCAGCGACCCGCTAATCCGCTCGTTCCTTCCCACGCGCCTCGCGCGCTAGGTGCGCATCTTCTCGTTGGCTTCGAGCGGTGTTTGTGGCCACGCGCGGTAAGGCACAATCGCTCGGTCCTTGCCTTTGAACTTAATCGGCTCAGCGGCGTGCACGGGTACATGGGATGGAAGGCGCTTGGCGGTCTCTTCGCTCACCCAGACTTCGCCCGGTCGCGCGTGCCCTGTCATACGTGACGACAAGTTCACCGTATCGCCAATCACGGTGTATTCGATGCGGCTCTTGGTTCCGATGTTTCCGCAAAGCATGGGGCCTGTCGCTACACCAATGCCAATGTTGAGCTGCCCTACTTCAGGAAACAGACCATGGTTGTTGGCTTGCTCGATCAGCGCCTGCACCGCTATCGCACAGTGCACGGCGCGCTCGGCGTGATCGGGTTGTTCGAATGGCCCATTGAACACCACGACGACGGCATCGCCAACGAACTTGTTGATGAAGCCTGCGTGTTGTTCAACCACAGGCACCACTTGTTCGAGATAGCGGTTGAGCAAATCGACGACCACGTTCGGCGGCAGTTTTTCGCTGATCGGAGTGAAGCCGCGAATGTCGGCAAAGAACACCGTTGCGATCTTCAGCTGCGGTTCGATCTTCACTGAGCCTTGTTGTTCGCGAATGCGCTGGAGCACCTGCGCGCTCACGTACTGACCAAAGGCACGCTCAATACGCTCGGCAACATAGAGCTTATCAATCATCTCGTTGAACGAGAGCGAGAGCGAAAAGAACTCAGGGCTGCCCGCTTCTTCCACGTGCACCGAACGATCACCCTCTGCCACGCGCTCGAACGCTGTTTGCAGCATGGTGATGCGCTCCATCACATTGTCCGCGAGCTTCGCGCAAACAGAGATGACTGCAGGGAGCGCCAAAAACGCCGTAGCAATGACCGTTGCCGGCAAGATCCAGCGAGTGTCGCCGTGGTTTTCGCGGATGAACGGGATGTCCTGCAGCTTGATGCCCCACACTTTTGGCAGGGCGACTCCGAGCTTCGTGGCGTGCTGTGCGATCCAGTTCGACATCAACACAGTGACGAGCCCGCACAGCGCGAAGGCGAGGGTGATCAAGCTGAGCACGGCGAACACAATGCGGCGACGAAAATCTTTTGCGAAGGTGCTGAGGGTGGCGTCGATCAGAAAGAGCAGCACCGTGCCACCAGCAGCACTCGCGAACCAGAGCGCGCCGGCAAAGATGAGCCACGCCATCCGATCGGCCGAAACCGCGCCAATGCTGTTGCTCACCGTCATGATGTTTGCCGCAATGATGAGCCCAATCGCCCCAAAAATGAGCGCAGACATCAAGCGACTGAGCGGCGCGTGACGGCGGCGGCGACGATAGAGCTCATCCTCGAGGCGCCCAGAGAAGATGCAGGCACACAGAAGCGCAATCCAAAACGCCACGCGCTCGTAGACTTGGATGAACGCATTGTCGCCGGCAAAGACAGACAAGACGAGGGCGACGAACACCGGTATCAGGGGCCAAACCGGAATGCTTCCGCTAGGAGCTCGCGGCTCGATGGTCTCGATGCCGCGTTCTTCACTCGACCCGAAGACGTTCTCGATGCCGAGCTTTCGTTCG
>JBIKMD010000874.1:0-3137 GCA_044359465.1 Myxococcota bacterium | reverse complement strand
GCGAAGCCTCGGAGATTGTCTGCGACAGTTGAAAGCCGCCGCCCACTCCCTGCTCGTGCAAACGAATCGTGCTCGAGTCGACTATCCCAACCACCACGCGGCTCGAAGCGGCGATTTCTATTTCGCGTGCTGAGTTCCCTATGGGCATAAGCAGTGCCCACGTCTGGTTGATTGGATCGTAGGAACGAACGAATGCCTGGCCGGACGATCTCACCGCGCCAACCCAAACCGTGCCGTCGTCCGCGACAGCCAGCGCGGTGTCTCGAAAGAAGTCAGCGGTCTGGATCGCATCCTCGGACAAAGTGGTGGCAGTGCCGGCCGCGCTCACAAAGTCGAGTCTGAGTCGATGGTCTAACTGCCCAACGCGCCGCAACACATAGGCCCCCGCGCCATCTCGGGTCGAGACGATCTCTGGCTCGACTGCAAACGTCGTGGTTACGAGCGGCGCATCTTCGGAGACCGCCCTGATGCCGGGATTCAGCAGCTCTAGGGGTGATCGCCGCCAGGCGCTCGACGCTTCGCCAGTTGGTTGTACGCGTTGCTCGATGCTGGAGAGCAAGCCTCCTGCGACTTTGGCAAGCGCCACTGTCGTCGGTTGTTTGCGCGGAAGGTCCCACGTAGAAGAGGGGTCTTGCGCACGCTCTGGCGCAAGCACTTGAACCGAAAAACGTTGCGTCCGCAGCAGTGGCAAGTCGTAGCCGTCGCTCCCGCCCATCATCACCAATTCGAAGACGTAGCTGCCGACTGGCGCGCTCGCGTCGATCGTCACCTGCAAGTCACGCTTGTCGACGCCGTTCGTAGCGATTCCAAACGGCTCGTCCGACGAGATTCGCGCATACGCGGACACGTTCGCGCTCGGAAAGTCATCGAGTCGCGGCACCAGGCGATAGAGCGTCTCTGGTTCGAGACAGCGAAAGTGGGCCGTCACGGTGAAGGAGGCGCCAGGAGCGGCGCTCAAGTTGCTCATTCTCTCCCAAGGCGTTTCACCAGGCTGGCCCTCTCGGTCTAGGATGAAGCCAAAGTCGCTGGAGCTCGTGTCTGACTCGATGACGCGAATTTCGCCCGATAAGAGCGCGGCCCATGGCTCATTCGAGTCGCCACGCACCCGATAGTTGATCGACGAAAGCGCTACCGCGTTATCGGCGTCGAGGAGAAACTCGTACGCGTCTATGCCGGGGGTCGATGCCAGCGGGCGGGCACGCTCAACGATGTCATCGCCCAGCACAACTTCATTCGGTCCAACGATTGCGGCGCTTAGCTCAGCATAGGATGGCTGCGCGTTTCGCTTGACGTAGATCTCATTGCACTTACGTGACGTGCCGGTCTCCATTTGCGCCTGAGGGTTCAGCAGACGCACGATCTCGAGCTGCGTTGTGGCGGGTTCTTGCGCCGGAACGGACGCGCCTTCCTCAGGGTTTTCACTCGGGATGCGAGATGGAAAAAAGCATGCGTAACAAACGAGGCTGACAAAAAGAGCGCGTAGAGAATGCACCATGCGCATGCACGTGCAACGCCCATGCCTAGGGAATCCGCCTCAGTCTGGGCTGTTTTAGCCACGAGGTCCCATGGTCGTCACTGGGACATCGCTACATGCGTGAGCCCTGCGCTCGCCTGCAGCGATAAAAACTCAGTGCGCGAGCGCGGAATCGATGGCGGCCTTCAGCTTTTCACTGCGTGGCTCCACGCTGCTCGGGAAGCTGGCGAGCACTTTACCGTCTTTGCCCACGAGGTACTTGTGGAAGTTCCACTTGGGCTCGCCCTGTGTTTCGCTCAGGAAACGATAGATTTCGCTCGCGCCTGCGCCTTTGGTAACCACCTTCTCCGTGAGTGGGAAGGTGACTTTGTAGTTGCTGTCGCAGAACAAACGGATCTTTTTGGCGTCACCTGGTTCTTGGCCACCAAAGTCGTTGCTCGGAAATCCAAGCACGACGACGCCCTTCTTCTGCATGTCCTTATACAGGGCTTCGAGCTCAGCGTATTGCGGCGTGTAGCCACATTCCGAAGCCGTGTTCACGACGAGCACGACTTTCCCCTTAAAAGAATCCAAATTGAGCGGGGCGCCTTCGAGCGTTTTGGTTTTGAAATCATGAAACGACTTCACGGTGTTCTCCTTGGCTGAGAGGGGGGCTGCAGCAGTCAGCAGTGTGCAAGCGATGAGGAACGTGTTCATGCCCTGGTGAGAGCACGGGAACGCGGTGGTGTCACGGTGGCGCTCGCGAGTTAAAGCCACTTTTTGCGGCGCATGAAGATGAGCGTGCCTAGCGTGATGAAACCCACTGCCAACCAAAAGGCGCGGTAGCCGTAGGGCCAAGTGAGCTCGGGCATCATGGTGTTCGGATCGAAATTCATACCGTAAACGCCGCACAAAAACGTGAGCGGCAAGAAGATGAGGCTGACCATGGTGAGCCTGCGCATCACTAGGTTCGTGCGGTGGCCAACCATGCCCATGTACAAGGTGAGGGTCTCGCTCAGAATCTCGCGGCCAACGCCAAGGTCAGACACGAGTCTGTCCACGGTATCTGTCATACGATCCAAGTACGGGCGCGAGGTTTCGCTGACGAACTCGGACTGACGGTTGGCTAGCTCGTGCAATACGTCGCGCACCGCGAGCATGACGTTACGAAGGACGAGCACGTCGTTGGTGATGTCGGCCACTTCACCAAAGATCTTATCGTCGACCTCGCCGAAGATCTGCGCTTGGACGCGTTCGACCTGTGCTTCAACGTGCGCAATGCACTTTCTGTAACTCTGGATCAGAGTGTCGAAGCACTCGTAGATGAGAAAGCTCGGACTACGTGAGAACTTGAGGAAGTCCTGACGGTAGCGTTTGCGTACTTGTTCGATGAACTCCACATGCCCGCGCCGCACGGTGAGCATGATGTGTTCGCCAATGATGATGTCGACATGAGAACGCACCAAGCGATCTGCGTCGATGCCCATGGAGGTCGCCGCAATGTGCAAACAGTCGTCGTACACATCATAACGTCCATCGACGTCGAGGCCGAGCGCCTCCGTGATGACGGCGTCATCGATCCCGAGTCCTTGCATGCTCGCATGCGCATCTGGGTCGAGCGCATCGACGTCGATCCAATAGTAAATGCCCTCAGCGCGATCCGTGCGTGCATCGGCGAGCGAAG
>JBIKMD010000875.1:0-3137 GCA_044359465.1 Myxococcota bacterium | reverse complement strand
GCCGGTCCCACCACCATGTCGTCGAAGTCGACGAGCCAATACTGATCCTTATCCTCCAGCACATTCCCTCGGTGTAGATCTCCGTGAACGCGCAAGGTTTTGGCTGACTGCAAACGTGGCTCCAGCCAGTCGAAGATGTCTTCGGCGACTTGAACGTAGGCGGCTTCGAGCGACTTGGGAATCGAGCCAGCTTCGAGCAAGGTCTCGAGGCTCTTGTCTCCGAACTCTTCGACTGTCAGGCGCCGGCGGTGGTCGCTGGCCTTCCACTCACCGGCATTGTGCATTCGGGCAATGAGCCGACCGAGCTTCTCTAGCGGCGCTGGACGAAAATCTTCGGGCGAGCGGCCCCGGACCTTTTTGAACACCGCGCAATACAAACCTTCGGCTTCAACCAACGTTTCTTCGCCGCGCAATTTCAGCGGCGCGCCTACCGGGATGTCTTGCGCATCAAGCTCCAGGATGAACGCATGCTCGTCCAAGATCTGTTCACGTGACCAGCGACCTGGACGGTAGAACTTTGCCACCACGCGCGTTCCGCCCTCGAGCTCGAGCTCGAACACGCGATTCTCATAAGAATTCAGCTGAAAACAAAAACCGCTGCAGCGCTGACCGAGCTTCTCGGCAACGCTCATGGCGAGTTGTGGAGTCAGAGACAGGAAGAGATCGTCAGACATTGACGTTGCAGTAGTCTAACGCTCGTGCGGCATCAACGCGCGCGGTGCGCGGAAGTACTGCACAGGAGAATACGCGAGCAGATTCGAGACGCGGCTAGTGTAGATGCAAGCGTAGTCACCGACCTGCTCACCAAAACGGCTCGTTTCGTGACCTTCTTTGAACACCAGGCCCCAATAACGATTGAAGGTGTTTTCCACCAAGGAATCGAGCTCAACAGAACGTTCGAGCGCGGACTGAAGCACACGCTTCATTTCGTCCCGATCGCGTCGCAGGTCCTTGGCGTAAGCAATGAGACGTTCGCGTTCGGTCTTCTGCTTCACTGGGTCCAAGTTGTCGATCACACGTTCGAGCGAGACCAGCACGCTCTTGTTGTGCAGCAACTCTTGGTCGAGCAGGCGCCTTCGCTCTTCGAGTGATTGCAGCTCATGCAACTCGCGTTTGAAGCGAATGGAGAGGTTGATCTCTTCTTCGAGCTCACTCACGATTAGCGCGGTGCGCCAGAGGCCGGACTTCTTGGTTTTGAGGATGTCGCCGTAGATGTGGTCACCCACGTACAACACTTTCTCACCTTGGTAGAGCGCCATCCGCTCGAAGTCTTTCAGGTTGCCACCGGAATAAATGTGCCCACGCGAGAGCTTCTCGACGGGTTTGTCTAGCGGCTCACCTTCTACACGACTGTCTTCGTCAACATTGAGGTCGATAAAAGGATTCTGCGCCGTGAACCAATCGGGCTTGCGTGAGCTCACAATCACGATATCGAAATAGTTCCGCCACGACGGGTACTGCGGCATCACGCCATCGAGCAAAAACCGCATCATCGGCTCGGTGTAGTTCCACGCCGAGTTGGTCAGGACGAACAGCTTTTTCCCTGATGAGCGCAGCTTGTGCAGTGTGTGCGCAAGCTCGTCGTCCTTTGGACAATACTGCTCGGGGTTGGCCCGGATGACGTCTTTCAAGCTCTCGTCGCGGTGCACTTCATCGATGCATTCACGCACGTCTTTGAAGATCGCCTCGTAATTGGGTGCTGGGCGTTTTCCCTCACGCGCCTCGGCGTCGAACATGTCGATAATGTCTGCATAGAGACACATCTCCGGCAGCGCGAACAACGTGTCGACCAGGTAATAGCGGGGATTAGACAAACGAATGTGTTCGCCGCGGTAGAGCTTACGCCGGTCTTCTTTACTCAGCGACGCGCGGCCGTGATAACAGCGACCCACGTGATTGAAGCGATCGATCTTGAAGATGTTGCCGAGCTGCTTGTCGACAACCAGACCGCGAATCACGAACTCTGGATCGTAGGGCTTCTCTCTTAGCGCCTCGGGATAACCACGTTTGTTGATCAAACGGTCGACTGTGAGGCGATGCGCAAGCGACTCCATGGGCACGCGCAAGTAGCTGAGCAACGTGTAGTCCATATCGAAGCCGATCATGTCGATTTGATCGAAGCGTAGGTCGCGGTTGGCGAAGACTTGGCGGCCAGGTGGAGGCGGTGCGACGACGCCTTCGCCGGTCAGGTTGTCATTCAAGGCCATGATGTCGAGCCCAGTCATATGAGTACAGTTTCCCCCAGCACGATGAAGGCGTCCACTTCCGCCATTAGCTCTTTGGCCGCATGCGCGCGAAACATGGCTGCTTCCACGCGAATCCCGGACCTTTTTAACGAGCGGACCAGAGGCACGAAATCGCTATCTCCGGTCACCAGCACTACGCGGCTAAAGCGCTCACGTTGCTCCATGACGTCTATGGCGATCTCGATGTCTTGGTTGGCTTTCTGAGTTCCGTCGCGCATGAGCTTTGGCGCGCGCCTGCGCACGGCGAAACCCGCGCTGCGTAAGGCGCGAGAAAACGCGTCGAATCCCTCTGCACCATTGTCAATCACGTAGGCCGTTGCCGAGGCTGCCTCACCGGTAGCAATGAGGAGTCTGTGCAACGCGGCAAAATCCACCTTGCGTCCGTGCGATTCGCGCGCGGCGCCAGACAGATTTGCGCCGTCAACGAACAGGCCCGTGTGCTTCTCTTTTTGAGACTGCACCGGTGTTGGCACGCGGGGTTCGGGCTTCACGTTGTCGCGCGGCCGCATCTCCATCAGCTCGCGCTGCGCCGCCTGCACTTGCGAGAGCTGCAACTGCGTTCGCATGACGTTGTACTCGCGCAGCAGCGCTTCCCGCTCGGCTTCGAGCAGCTTCAAGCGGTCGCGGTCTTGTTCGCGATCGCGTGCAAAACTCGCTTGCTTCTCTAGGCGGCGTAGTTTCTTTCTGAGCGCGCTTGTCTCTTCATCGTCATCCATTGGCTGCGGTGTGACCACTGCGGGCCGCTTTTGCACCTGCTGCAGCTCTCGTTCGAGCAGCTTCGAGTGATCTTGTACCCGCTTGAGCTCGGCCTCGTGCTGGCCAAGGCGCGCCAGGATCGCGGCGCGTTCTTGTTCGAGGGTGACCACTTGTTCTTGCAAAGAGCCTTTGCTC
>JBIKMD010000872.1:0-3141 GCA_044359465.1 Myxococcota bacterium | reverse complement strand
GCGGAGCTGACGCAGGCCAATTCGGCCCCACCGCGACGTGGTCCTGTGCTCGAGGAGCGTGAGGTCGCCCCGTAGGAAGGTGAGCACGTTGTCGAGGAGCTTGCGCATCAGGCGCTGAATATAGATCGCCTCTTGACAAGCGGCGAAAAAATTAACTCAGCGGCTGGAAAAAGGGGGGGTTACTTCTTTTGCGCTGCGTATTCGTCGCGGGCTTTTTTCACTTCGTCAAACCACTCGCTGGGAACGACTTTTTCGCGAATGTAAGGGTACGCCTTCTCGGCCGTCGCTTGCCACTTCGCAATGTCAGCCGGCGTGGTTTCGACGACGGTCAGGCCATCTTTCTTCATGGTCGCAATGGCGTCAGCCGACAGTTTGCGCGTCTCTTTGGACAGCTTGGCCGCTGACTCACGCCCGTATTCGATGAGCTTTGGACGCAGCTCAGCAGGGATCTTCTCCCAAGTCTTTTTGCTGACGAAGAGCGCGCCGATCAGCGGCGCCCACTGCACGTTGGTCATGTACTTGGCGTGGCGGTGCCATTGGAAGGACAGTGCGGCGAGCGGCGTGGTGTCCACGGCCTGGATCATGCCAGTTTGCAGCGAGGTGGTGATGTCGGTGGCGGAGATCACAACGGGCTTGAAGCCTGCGATTTTCCAAGCTTCCACAGCCGGCTCATCGCCCGCCCATGCGAACACCTTTTGGTCCTTCATCTCTTCAGGCGTTTTGGCTGGCTTTTGCGAGAAGAAGGTCACCCAACCGGCGTCGCCCCAATGGATGACGACGTAGCCTTTGTCATCCAGCAGCTTCTCGAGCTTGGGCGCGAGCTTGGCCGTGACGTAGTCAACCTCGGCATCGGTCTTGAGCATCATGGGCACTTGCAGCGCCTGCACCGCTGGATCGATGTCGTGGATGCCCGTCCCAGTCAGCAGCGCCGCGTGGAGCTGATTGATCCGAAGCTTGCGCACCATGTCTGCTTCGTTGCCAACAACGCCGCCTGGGTAAATCTTCACCTTCACTTGGCCGCCAGACAGCTCGGTCCATTTTTCGCCGAGGGCACGCAGGTGGTTGTGCCAAGCAGACCCTTCAGGCGCGAGGGTGCCGAGCTTGATGGTCACTTCCCCGGCATGTGCGACCGCCGGAACCAAAGCAAAAAGGGCCAATAATAAGATGCGCTTCATGTTACTCATCTCCCAAAATCAAATCGTCCGCAGTCTGTTGCAAACGCTCTGCGCGCCGGCGCGCGAGCACATTGGCGAGCTTGCCCTCAGGCGCCGCATCTAGGTCAACGTCGAGCGCTTTCTTGAGTAGCTCATCGAATTCTTTACGGTTTTGTTCGTTCACACTGACGTTCTCTGCGAGTGAGACGTGCGGACCCACACGTTTATTCTCACTGAGTGCCACAGCTTTGGCGTACGCCTCACGTGCACGTTTGGCACTGCCGCCCATGCTCTCGGAACGGCCGCCGTCAAAGGCAATGAGGAACTCCCAGAGCGTGCCTTTGTCCCAATCTGCATCGAGCGCCAGCGCGCGGTGAATCAGGACGTCGACCACCGGCAAGTTCGGCACCATGTCCACCTGCTCTTTGAGCGAGGTGATGCTGAGCGCCGTCGAGGCTGAAAGCCAGTACAGCGTTGGCACGTCTTCTTTGGTGAGCTGCGTGATGACTGGGGTCTTGTCGGTGAGCGACGCTTTGTCTTCCGTGATCGCCTTAGCAAAACCAGGGTGTGAGATTTCGAGCGAGGCGATGCAGTACTTGCGCGCGCGGAGGAACAGCTTTTTTGCGCGAACAGCAGCCGTACGTTCTAGCGCCATATTGCCGCTGAGCTTCGCCGGTTGGAGAACGAAGGCGAAGGCATACTGCGTAAAGCCACTGCAGGCCGCAGCGCGAAGCGGAGCGTGCGTCGGCAGCTCCGGCATCAACGATTCCATGGTTTTGAGCGCAAAGGGCACTGCGTCCGCGACGAGCTCAGGATCCTCGTCACCAGAGAACGAAGTTCCGGTGGACGACAATGCGTCTGCGACTGAGCCGAGCGCGATTTGTTTGAGACACGCTTCCTGCGAGAGTGCGAGGAGCGACAAGAGCACCAGCCGTTTCATGCCTACGTTCATCCTTTGTTGGATTTTTGCGTCTTTTTGAGCTGAGCGCGGAGGGTTTTGTTGTTTGGATCGAAGCGCAGCGCCTTCTCGTAGAGCTTCTTTGCTTCGTCGTAACGCTTGAGCTTGAACAGCACGTCGCCAGCGCGCGCATACAGTTCGAGGCGCTTTGGATCGATTTCGAGCGCCTTGCTGTAATAGTCATAGGCTTCAGCGTGTTTGCCGCCCTTTTCGGCCTGCTCGGCGGCTTTGGTGTAATCATCAGCGGGGCTTGGCAGGCGAATGCGAGCCGAGATGTTGATCATCGAATCGCCGTGCGCGCCGCCGAGAATGTTCTCGAGCAGCTTTTGGTCTTCCGGCGTTTCTTCAGCCGCCGCGACGGCCTCGTTGCCTGGAGCGGTCTCGTTGTCTGCGCGTTTGCCCTTCTTTTTCGTTGGCAGCGTGACAGGAATGGTGACTTTGCCTGCTTTGACCAGCTTGAGCGGCAAGTCATCGACGATCATGTAGCCCTCGTTTTTGATCTGACCATCAAAGGGGCGCAGGTTTTCGAACTGCAACTTGGGGTCATCGCGCACTAGCAAGTTGCCGGTGATTTTTCCGTTGACGATGCGCCCTTTATAGAAGTGTTCGAGCGTGTACTTTTCGCCTTCAAACTCAGGATGCATCACGCGGTAGAGCACAATGACATCGGCCGTGTTTTCGACCTGAATCGAGGTGCCATCTTGGCCAATGGCTTGAAGCTCCCACATGCCGCTGACGTCCGCTGCTGGGGCGGCGGGGGCTGTTGCTTTGGCTGCGGCCGCCGTGGGCGCGCTGAGCACCAACCATGAGAATGCCAAAATCGCGTGCATGTGTTTGCCTCCAAAACCTGAGAACGCCGGGGTGTACCTTACCGTCCATCCGTCTGCAACTTGGCGCACACTAGGCCCATCACGTAGTAGTGAGAACGCATGCAGCCGTTCGAGCCAGCGCTGGTGACCACCGGCAATACCCTGACCTACCTCGAGGATGGGGAGGAAGCGTATCCTGCGATGCTGGCTGCCATCGCCC
>JBIKMD010000873.1:0-3141 GCA_044359465.1 Myxococcota bacterium | reverse complement strand
CTATTGTGTACCGCATCTCGCTTTTCTGCAACGGCGTCACCGCGCCGTGTAGCGCGTGCCGCTCTCGCTCATGATCGGCCGCTACTCACGGTCGATCGTCAGCGCAGCCGCGATGGCGTGGCGGAGCGGTTCCGAGGTGGAAGCACGATAGAGGTCGAGCAAACGCTGGCGCGCGCCCGGATACACGCTGTTGTTTACCGCTCCAAACGCACGAATCGCCTGTAGCTGCACCGCGAGGTCCGTGCCCGTCAGCGCGCGATCCATGGCCGTGAGCACCGCTTGTGAGAGGCCCATCTGTGGACGGCAGGCCCATCTTGCTACGACCTTCGTCGCAGCCAAGCGCACCCTCGCTACTGGATCCGTCGTCAGGCCCGCAACCGTGAGCTGCGTGTTTTCATCTGCGAATCTGCTCAGGCTTTGCGTGGCTCGTGCTCGCACATGAGCACGTTCGTTTGAATCGCGCGCAAGTGCTGCCAGATCCGCCGCCGGGTTGCGGCTTAGCTTGGCTAGCTCACGCTCACTCAGTACGTTGTCTATTCCACTCAGCGCCTCGGCGAGTGGTGTGGTGGTTTGCAGCGCAGTCAGCAAGAGCAGGATCAGCATGTGTACTCCATGAGCGATAGTAGGACTTTAGTAGACCAAGGGATGACGTCTGAGCGTCTTGCATTGGAGGGGTGACCAAGTGGTAGCGGTGGGTGTCGCTGCCCAGTACATGACGTTGTTCTCAGCAGCGAAAGAATCCGGTGTGTCGCTGATGTTGTCGAAGCTGCCGTCCGATTCTTCGGCATGGAACAAGCCGAGAAAGTGGCCGCCTTCGTGCGCCATCGTGGCGCCCAGATCATCGTTGGGACTTGTCGCTGTGGTGTCGAGCACGACGAGAACGCCAGAGCGTGACGTATCATTGAATGCGCCGGGGCCCGGGATCCCACCCGCCACGCCGAGGATGCCGTAGTTCTGTCCCGTCCCGTCTGCGTCTAAATCGCCGATGAAGTAGAAGTTGAGCCCCGCGGGTTTTCCATTGGCTTGAACAAACAACTCATCCATCGTTTTGTAGCCCACACGGCGGACAGCGTCGTTGTAGGCAATGTGCTGGTAGGCGCTGGGCAGGGTGTACAAACGCGTGTTCACCACAGTGATCCCGGCAGCGCTGTAAAGTGATTTCAAGGTTGCGACCGCGTTCTGTGTTCGCCATGTGCTCGAGGCATTCGCCGCGGTGATGCCTGCGGAGCCGCTGAAGAAGAGATTCACGTCAATCTGTGTCTGCGGCGTCTTTGGCGTGTGCACGACGTAAACCTCCACGCCCGGCGCCGAGGAAGAGGAGAAGGCTCCTGTTTGCGGGTCGATGCTGAAGCCAAAGACGACGAAGGTGTATGTGCCGGCGGGCGTGTCTTGTTCTATGTCTGGTGTCTGCGGAATGAGTACAGCCTGTGCCCCTTGGTTTTCGTAGCTTCGGTTGAGCATGGTGGATGGGTCGTCATTAGGGTCGCTAATCAGCGTGCCTTGTGGGTTAGTGATGCCGCTGACGAACACCATGTCCGAGCTCGAGCTGATCGCAATGAGCGTGATGGCATCGTCGCTCGCGAGCTTCGTCGCGCTCAGAAAGGCTGTGCGTGAGAACTGGTGCGTCGGATCGTCGCTAAAGGTTTGGAACCCGAGATAGTCCACGCTCTTGTTCACGCCGCCAGACGAAGGAACACGTGTACTTTGACCGCTCGGCCCGCTCGAGCCCGTAGAACCGCTCGAGCCTGTGGAGCCGCTCGAGCCTGTGGAGCCGCTCGAGCCTGTGGAGCCGCTCGAGCCTGTGGAGCCGCTCGAGCCTGTAGAGCCGCTCGAGCCCGTGGAACCGTTCGAGCCTGTAGAGCCGCTCGAGCCTGTAGAGCCGCTCGAGCCTGTAGAGCCGCTCGAGCCAGCGGGGCCAATGCCTTTCCCTTTGAGCGGTGCGGTCAACGTCAATGCGACCTCGCCATCGTAGTAGGCAAGCTCGAGCTTTTCGCGCGTAGGCCCAATCGCGATGGGTGCAAAGCGCAGTTCGAGTGTGCAGGCTTGTTCTGCTGCTAGCTCGCCCGCGCAAGTGCCGTTCACGCCAGGATAAGCGCCGCCCGTGTAAGAAAACGCGTCCAATGTTCCCGTCACGTCGCGCAAACGACGCGCGCTCCCTGCGCCGCTGTTAACGATGATCACTTCGCCAAGCGCGCTGTCGCCAAGCGGAACATCAGGAAAGGTCAGTCCACCGGAAGGCGACACCGAGAGTTCGGCAAGTAGCAAAGGCCCGGCTGGCTTTTCTACGATCTCAGGTGGTGGAGCGCTGGTTGGGTTTCCCGCTGCGATTGGTGGCTGTGACGTGGGATCAACCGTGGGCGTTGCTCCGTTGCAAGCGAGCAGGGCGCAGACGACCAAGAGCCTTGCGTTCTTCATGTCGCAGCCTACGGCCGCGGCGTTCGGATTTGTTACGCACGTGACGAAATTGGCGCGAACGCGAAGCGTCGGCGCTCTGTCATTCGACGCGCAAAGTGTTTTGTCCGCTCATCGTTCCGTTGAACGTGAGCCAAAGTGTCTGTCTGCTTGCGTCGACCGATGCGAAATAGCCGCTGTCCGCGTTTAGCGCTTGGCCCTGCCATGAGACGCGCGTTGGCAGCGCCTCTCGTGTGTAGCCCGTCAGTTGAAACACTGGATTGGTGATCGCGCCTTTTTCCATCGCTAGGTTGAGCTCGACGACGTTGTCTTCCATCTGCGCCGTCCACACGCCGTAGGCGTGGTTATAGCCGGCCGGCTGAAGAGCGATTTCGTCCGTACGGGCGATGCCACCAGCTCCGCTCGGCGCGACAATCCCTACCGTAGCACGCAGTCGCGCGTCGGCCATGGTCTCTACTTCCGCGACCATAGCCGCCGTAGGATCCCTGTCGTGCGTGTCTAAGACCACGTGGACGGCGTAGCTCTGGTACGGGTACCCGTCCTGCGTTTTGCCGAAAGTCGTCACGAAGTTGCGTCCAACGGAACCGTAACTCATGCCCCAGGCCACTCGTTTACTGTAAATGTCATCGAAGGTGTATTGGCTCAATTGAAACGGCCACATCCAGGCAGCAGGCATGGTCTCGCCGGCGTCGCTGCAGAGTGAACCACGGGTGCTGCTCGTCCTGCCCT